>NZ_RZSU01000133.1:0-15681 GCF_003997585.1 Mesorhizobium sp. M5C.F.Cr.IN.023.01.1.1
TTGTCACCAGGCGCGGCCAGTTTACCGTGTCACTGGCCAATACCGAAGACGAATTCTCGGAGCTGGAGAACGCTTTTGGCATCTTCTTGGACCGGTATGGAGATCTGGCCGATGACTTCGACTGACGGCCCATACAATGAGGATTCAGTATCGGATTCCCGCATTCCAACTAGCTGACTAGGCCACGACCTTACAAAGCAGGATTAATCGAGTGCCAGAAATCTCAAGGCCTTATCGCATTCTTGTTGCCCGTTTCTGCCACGAATCCCACAGGCTGAACCCAAGGCTTACCCACGAGGAGCTCTTCGTGGTGGAACGTGGCCACGACATCTTAAGATCGCCAGCCGGCGTGCTGAAGGGACTGACTGAAGCGCTTGTCGCGGCGGGCGCCAGAATTGAGCCGGTCTTTTCGGCCAACGGGGGAGCCGGCGGCCTTGTCGATCATGATTTCTATGTGCGTATGCGTGAGGAACTTTTGGATGAGGTTCGACGCATCAAGCCTGATGCAATAGGTTTGGACCTTCATGGCGCGATGGGCACGACGGAAACGCCGGATGCTGAGGGCGATCTTCTTCAAGCGCTTCGCCATGTCGTTGGCCCCAACGTGCCGATCGGCATCGGCCTCGACCTTCATGGCCATATCACGCCCCGTATGCTCGACAACACCGATATTTGTATTGCCTGCAAGGAAAACCCTCATTCTGACTTTGTCGAATGTGGTCACAAAGTTGCAGAACTTCTGATCAAGCAACTTGAGGGGCGTCTAAAGCCTGTCACGGTTTCGGCGTGGGTGCCTATGATCCTGCCGGGTGCGGGTGAAACCGCTTCCGGGCCGCTGGCCGAAATCCATGCAAAAGCACGCGAATACGCGGCTCTGCATCCATCGATTAAGGACATTTCGATCTACAACGTGTTCCGCTTTACCGATGATAACGAAATTGGTCAGGTTATCACCATTCTGAGCGATGGCCCCGACGCCGACGCTCCTTCCGTCGCAGTTGACCTCGCGACCCACTTCTGGGTCGAACGCGAACGATTCAAGGACGACCTCCTGACAGTTGACGAGGTGTTTGCTCTTGTCGACAGTTCGCCAGACAAGCGGCCATTCGCGATCGGCGATATGGGCGACCGCACCGCTGCCGGGGCGCCGGGCGATGGTACAATTTTGCTTTCCGCAGCGCTCGATGATTATCCCGGGCTGCGTGGCGCGGTCCCCATCACCGATCCCGTCGCAGCGGCTCGGGCAGTAGAGGCCGGCGTAGGTGCAACTGTTACGCTGTCTGTCGGTGCAGGTTTCACGCCGGGATTCATGCCTCGATTGATCACCGGGCGAGTTGAACATGTGAGCGATGGAAATTTCATTTTGAAGGGTCCGGTCGGCGGAGGCGATCTCTGTGCCATGGGACCAACGGCCGTTCTAAAGGTGGATGACCGCATCCATGTGCTGGTGACCACAAAGCCGGCCGACACGATTGATCCAGCTGCTTTCACAAGCCAGAACGTGGTTATCGAAGATCTTGATTTCATAGTCGTGAAATCAGGCTTCCATTTTGTTCTGAACTTCGCCGGTCTCGCCACCCCAGTGCTCGTGAACACTCCCGGCGTTGGATACTACAGAAAAAATCAGTTCGAATACCAGAAGGCGCGCTTCTGGCCGGAACACGATATTTCCACTCCCGCAATCACTGCCCGTCAGCATTCTGTCGGGCCTCTCCACAAGTATGTTGCAAGCGCTTTGAAATGAGCACCAGAATCAAAAGAGGAGGAACAGAACATGACAATCTCTAGACGTAACTTGATCAAGGCAGGCTTGGCCGCCGGAACGGCATTATCAATGCCATCGATCCTGCGGGCCCAGACGTCACCAGACACTCGGACGGTTCGGATGGTGATGGCTGACCTCACGGTCTTCGATCCGATTCTATCGGGGGTCGACCAAACACGCATGCATGGCTATGCGGTATACGACACGCTGTTCGCCGTCGATTCCAAAGGGGTGCCGCAGCCGCAAATGGTGGAAAAGTGGGGCGTTTCCGACGACAAGAAGACCTACACGTTCCAACTCCGCGAAGGCCTGACCTTCCATGATGGCAGCCCAGTCATCGCGGCGGACTGTGTGGCCTCGATACGACGCTGGGGCCAGGTGGACGCTGGTGGAAAACTGATCATGGCCAGGGCCAAAGACATCTCGAAAGCAGATGACAGGACCTTCACGATCTCCCTCAAGGAGCCACTGGGGACTCTAATTAATATACTTGTGGAGGGACTTTACCTCGCTGTCATGCGTGAGAAAGACGCGAGCCGCCCCGCTACCGAGCAGGTTACCTCGAATATCGGATCCGGGCCGTTCAAGTTCAATGAGGCTTTAGCCAAGCCTGGCGCAAGCTTCACCTACGACCGAAATGCACAATATGTACCCCGGCAGGAACCGCCCGACGGGTTCGCTGGCGGAAAGGTAGTCAAGGTAGATCGAGCGGTCTGGCAAGTTATTCCCGATCAACAGACTGCCTTTGCGGCGCTCCAAGCGGGAGAGGTCGATTTCGTCTGGATGCCACCCGCCGATCTTTTCCCGTTGATTGAAAGTGATCCCAACCTTGAGCTCCAGGTTCTATGTAAGGGAGGCACTATAATGTACTTGCGAATGAATTTTCTGCAGCCGCCCTTCGACAACGTCAAGGCGCGTCAGGCGATGCTTCACTTGGTCGATCAGGAAGCGTTCATGCGCGTCGCGTATCCCGACCCAAGATTCTCCCAAACCGTGACTTCGATATTTGGAAACAATCCCCTCTATTCCAATGACGAGAATACAGGATGGTACAAGAAGGGTGGCGATCCTGAAAGGGCCAAGCAACTTTTCCAGGAAGCCGGATATTCCGGCGAGAAAATTGTCATCCTCCAACCCACAGATTGGCCGGAGTCTAGCAATGCCTCTCAGCTTCTGGCAGACATGCTGCGCAAAATTGGAGTCAATGCTGAGCTTGCGCCGAGTGACTGGGGCGGGGTTGAAAAACGCCGTAAAAGCAAGGGACCGGTTGAGGACGGCGGCTGGAACATTCTCATCTCTGACTACAGCGGATACAATCCGATCAACACTCCCTTCTTGCTCGCGAATGGCGAAGATGCTTTTTATGGCTGGCCGAAGAACGATGAATACGAGGCCCTCCGGGCCAAATGGATAGAGGTCGACACACTCGAGGAGCAGCAGGCACTCGCCCGAGAAATGCAAGGGCTATGGTGGGACTTCGTCGGCGGCGTTCTGTTGGGGCACTCACTCCAGCCGACGGCGCGCCGGAAGTCGCTGTCCGGCCTCCTTGAGGTGCCCGGCTCGTACGGTTTCCCCATGTGGAACATGCAAAAGGTTTCAGCCTAATGGCGACCTACATCCTGCGCAGGATGGTCTCGACCATCGCCGTCATGGCGATGGTTGGGATTTTCGTGTTCCTGCTTCTCAGGCTGGCACCAGGCGATCCGGCGGCCATGATTGCCGGCCGCAACGCGACGGCTGAGGTAATCGCCGGCATACGCGAGCAGCTCGGCCTAACTGATCCTATGCCGGTTCAGTTCATACGTTGGGTGGGGGGCATGCTCCGTGGCGATTTCGGGATCTCAATCTTTTCTGGGCGACCGGTTCTCGAGCTCATCTCGCAGCGACTTGAACCGACCCTATCCCTGTCGATCCTGACAATGATCCTATCCGTGACGGTCGGGGTCTCTTTCGGCATCCTTGCCGCGTGGCAATCTGGCGGTTTCATCGACCGCCTTCTCACAGCCTTTTCGGCACTTGGCTATTCCGTCCCGGTCTTTGTCATCGGCTATTTCCTCATATACTTTTTTGCCATCCGAATGCACTGGCTGCCGGTTCAGGGGTATGTGCCGATCGGCAGTGGCCTTGGGCCCTGGTTTGTGCATCTCATCCTGCCCACCGTAGCATTGGGCCTTGGCTTCATCGCATTCATCGCCCGGGTCACGCGGGCGAGTATGCTAGAAGTTCTGTCGGAAGATTATATGCGAACGGCCGCCGCCAAGGGCGCTTCGTCCTATGCCATGCTTTTCCATCACGCTCTGAAGAATGCCGGCGTGCCGATCCTGACCGTCATCGGCATAAGCTTCGCCTATCTGATCGGCGGCGTCGTTCTCACCGAAACAGTGTTCAACATACCCGGTATCGGTCGTCTGGTCGTGGATGCGATCAACAATCGCGACTATCCCATCATTCAGAGCGTGCTCATCCTGACTTCGGGACTGTACGTCTTTATCAACCTGACGGTCGATCTCGCCTACACGCTGATCGATCCCCGCATCCGGTACTGATATGACGCTCCTCTCAGCACCGGTTAAAGCCGTGCGGATGGGCCGGGTGCAATTGTCCGATCTTCCTCGTCTGGCAAGGCGTCATCCGCTGGTCATTGCAGGCGGCAGCTTGTTGGCGCTCCTGATTATTCTGGCGCTCGCCGCCGCGCTATACGCCGGCGATCCAGTGAACATGGATCCCTTCAAGCGCCTACAGCCGCCTTCCGCCGAGATGTGGTTCGGTAGCGACAATCTGGGCCGGGACGTGTTTGCGCGAACGATCTTCGGCGCCCGCATCTCCCTCCTGGTCGGATTGCTGTCGGCGGCATGCGCGGCCATGGCCGGCCTCTTGATCGGCATCATAGCAGGTTACAGCCGCAGCTTCGACAACGTTATGATGCGGGTCATGGACGGCCTGATGTCGATCCCGACGATTCTGCTGGCCATTGCGCTCATCTCTCTGACAGGACCCGGAATCGGCATCCTCATCATCGCCATTGCGATTCCCGAGACGCCTGCGGTCGCGCGTTTGGTTCGCTCAGTGGTGCTGGGTGTTCGCGAACGTCCCTACGTGGAGGCGGCGGTCTGCGGCGGGGCGCGCCTGCCGAGGGTGCTGTGGCGACATATCCTGCCGAGCACTATTCCGGCGCTCATGGTCCAGGGCGCGACTGTCTGCGCCAGCGCGATCTTGACGGAGGCTGGGCTGAGCTTCCTCGGCGTGGGCGTGCCGCCCGAGATTCCGAGCTGGGGCAACATGATCGCCAGTTCGCGCCTGTATCTCGCCATCGCCCCATTGACGATCTTCGCCCCCGGTATCTGCCTTGCCGTCACGGTCCTTGCCGTCAACCTGCTCGGGGATGGTTTGCGCGACGTGTTCGATCCACGCGCGAAGCCGAGGCCCTGACATGCAGATGCATCAAACCGCAAGCGACGACGTGCTTCTCGACGTCCGAAACCTGGAGACGCACTTTTACGGCGAGCACAGCGTCACCCGTGCGCTCAGCGGAATCAGCTTCGAGGTCAGGAAAGGCGAGACGCTCGGCGTCGTCGGCGAATCCGGATGTGGCAAGAGCGTCACCGCCCTGTCCATCCTTCGCCTGCTGCCGAAGCTGAGCGCCAGGACGGTCGGCGGTGAGGTCCGCTTTCATGGAAGCAATCTCCTTGAGCTGTCCGATCGGGAGATGCGAAAAGTCCGCGGCGACCAGATCGCCATGATCTTCCAGGAGCCGATGACGAGTCTGAACCCCGTCTATACGGTCGGCTGCCAGATCGCCGAGGCAGTACAAATCCACACGAAGGCGTCCCGTTCAGTGGCAATGGCAAAGGCCGAAGAGATGCTTTGTCTCGTCCGCATCGCGGACCCCGAGCGCCGCGTCAACAACTATCCCCACGAAATGTCGGGCGGCATGCGCCAGCGCGCCATGATCGCCATGGCTCTCGCCTGCTCACCAGAATTGTTGATCGCTGACGAGCCGACGACCTCGCTAGACGTTACTATCCAGGCGCAAATCCTACGGCTCATCGTCGATCTGAAAGAGCGCACGGGGACGGCCGTGATGTTCATCACGCATGATCTGGGCGTCGTGGCCGAGACATGCCAACGCGTGATTGTCATGTATGCTGGCCGGATCGTCGAGGAGGCGAACGTGATCGATCTGTTTGCGCGTCCGGCACACCCCTACACACAGGGACTCATGCGATCGGTGCCCGATCCGCGGCGCGGTCGTCAGCGCCGCCTTCCAGAAATTCCCGGGATCGTGCCAAACCTGCGCGAGCCCATCGTCGGGTGCAGCTTTGCGCCTCGCTGCCCGTTCGCTGTCGACATTTGCCGCGATACGACGCCCGCCCTGCGTGACATCGGGTCCAACCACGCCGCGGCTTGCTGGCGCGCCGAAGAGGTGATGGGCGCATGACCGGTCCTTTGCTGAAAGTCGAGAATCTGACCAAGCGTTATCCGCTTGGTGCGGGATTCCTGAAGAAGATAATTCCGGTGATCCGGGCCGTGGAGGATGTTTCCTTCACCGTTGAGGTGGGCGAGACACTCTGTCTCGTCGGGGAATCCGGCTGTGGCAAGTCCACCGTCGCGCGGCTCCTGATGCGGCTCGTCGAACCGACGGCTGGCCGCGTGCTGATCGACGGAACCGACATTGCAAGTCTCAAGAAGGACGCGCTTCACGCGTGGCGCCGTCGGATTCAGATGGTCTTTCAGGATCCTTACTCGTCGCTGAACCCGCGCCTCACCGCCGGACAGATCATCACCGAACCCGTCGAGAATTTTCAGCGCCTCATCCGCAAGCAGCGTCAGGCACTCGCCGCGGACCTTCTCCGAAAGGTCGGAATGTCGCCGGACATGATGCACAGGCTCCCGTCCGAATTGTCGGGCGGTCAGCGCCAGCGGCTCGGCATTGCACGCGCCCTGTCGCTCAATCCCTCCCTCATCATCGCCGACGAAGCGGTGTCAGCCCTTGACGTCTCCGTGCAGGCGCAGATCTTGAATCTGCTTCTGGATCTCCAGCAGCAGATGGGCATCGCCTTTCTCTTCATCTCGCATGACCTCGGCGTAGTGGAGCATATCGCGCATCGCGTTGCCGTCATGTATCTGGGGCGGATCGTGGAGCTCGCCCCGAGCGAGGCGCTCTTTGCGAAACCGGTCCATCCCTACACCGAGGCGCTGATCGCGGCAGCTCCAGTGCCGGATCCGACGCGGGTTCGGCTGGAGGTACCCGTCGAGGGCGAGGTCCCAAGCCCCATCAATCCCCCGAGCGGATGCACGTTTCACCCGCGTTGTCCGCTCGCGGTCGAGCGTTGCCGCATCTTCGTGCCGCCTTTGGTTCCAATGGCCGACGGACGGGCCGTCGCCTGTCATGTACGCGCACCGGCGACAGCGGTCCCGGAAGAGCCGGCTCTGGCAGCCAAATCTGGGCCTGTCGCAAATTCCTGTGCTTAACGGCGTTGATAACGCAACCGCCCGCGGCGACCTTCGCAATCGTTGCTTGGCACGACGGCAAAACTTAATGGCGTTGATGGCCGCGCCCGCAACGGCATCATCCTCGTTGGAGGGGGGTCGAGCATTCAAAGAGCCGGTCCATGGGCCAAATTCCACCGATCTCAGCTGGCCAAGCACGTCTTCTAGGTTCACGCGAGCAATGCCGCAGGCCGCGTCGTCACGACCCGAGCGCTGTGGCGGGAGGATGTTCTGGCATTCTTTCGAATCCTGTCATGCTGCCTCAACGGCTTGGAAGCGCTTGGCTCGGCATCACTGGGCTCGCGAACTGACAAAATTCAGCCATTGCATACAGTATCGTCAGAAGAACGATTCCGCTATTGCAGCAGCCATCTGCGAGGCGATAACGCGCTCTATCACAACTAACCTAGGGCCTTCATAACAAAGCAAGGATGATTTTTCTATTGTAGAATGTGGTATGAGACCACTGGCCGCATGAGCAC
Source organism: Mesorhizobium sp. M5C.F.Cr.IN.023.01.1.1 (assembly GCF_003997585.1). NCBI lineage: Bacteria > Pseudomonadati > Pseudomonadota > Alphaproteobacteria > Hyphomicrobiales > Phyllobacteriaceae > Mesorhizobium > Mesorhizobium sp. M5C.F.Cr.IN.023.01.1.1. The sequence continues at coordinate 7,738 of NZ_RZSU01000133.1, forward strand.
GTTGTCATCGCCTCCCCGGAGCTGCCTGTGCTGCGGTTCAGCCGACGTTACCCCCAGTTTCTATCCAGTTTTGAGCTCGTTTCCGGCGTTGGATTTGCCCTGATGAGCGGTGGAGCGACGGGCGCTGGCGCCAAGCATTGCGCAGCGCGAGCGACGGTCGCGGATTGAAGGTTTGTGCAATCTCGTTCGGCTGTCCAGCCAAGCGGGATGGTCTGAGAGTGGCCAGATCATAAATCTTCGCCGCTCGGAATAACTTTCGTTGGTCGCGCGCGAGGGCCATTCCGATTAGATTTGGACCGTTTAGGTATTGGATTATTCTCATGTACAATGGGAGCAAAAGTCGTCACCACGTGCACAGCAATGGGCAATATCTGACGGTCTCGCGAGGCTATTCGCACAAAGCAACGCGACCCATACCTGTTCAGCTGGCGCCGTCGTGTAGGGCGACTCGCGTGAACAACGAAGTTCTGACCGATCTTTGGGCGAGCTACATGAACAAACTCTATAGCGACACAGACAAGGCTCTGGAAGGTGTATTGTTGGACGGAATGTTGATTGCGGCGGGCGGATTTGGTCTCTGCGAGATACCGGAGCTATTGATCAGCGCAATCCGGGACGCGGGCGCTAAAGACCTGACAATCGCGTCTAACAATCGTGGCGTCGACGACTTTGGCTCGGCTTGCTGCTGAAGACGAAGCAGATCAAGAAGATGATCTCGTCCTATATCGGCGAGAACGCCGAGTTCATGCGCCAGTACCTAAGCGGTGAGACCCCGGCCGAGCGCAGGCGCGCTGGCGGCGCTGGTTTAGCCGGCTTATACACGAGGACCGGCGTCGGCACGGTGGTCGCCGAGGGCAAGGAGCATAAGATCTTCAATGGGGAGGACTATGTGCTTGAGACCGGCATTGTCGCCGATCGGTCAACCGTGAAGGCTTGGAAGACGGATAGTTCGGGCAACCTTGTCTTTCGCAAGACAGCGCGCAATTTCAGCCCTCCCGGCTGCAACCTGCGGCAAGATTTGCGTCGCCGAGGTCGAGGAGCTCGTGCCGGTCGGCAGCCTCGATCCTGACCAGATCCACCTGCCTGGCATCTATGTGCATCGCTTGGTCCAAGGTGTGCACGAGAAGCGCATTGAACAGCGCACGACGTGCGCGTCCGCCAGTTTCTCTTGTTCGCTAAATCTCGGCTTTCTTCCAACCATTTCCAGTTCCTGCAATCCAGAAACTGTCCCCTATTTATTTGTCTCAGTCGAGGGGTGCACTCCAGCGATTTCGCTAATGTCGGGACAGTTTGGCGGCGAAGGTCCTCGGGTGCCTTGTTGCGTTCCTGGATGATTGATTTCGCCGTTTTCGGTGCCGGTCAAGAGGGGCGCGGCTTTTTGCTTTCGCATGCTGTCGCCCTGGAGCACGATGCGGTGGGCATTGTGCACGATCCTGTCGAGAATGGCATCGGCGATGGTGTGGTCTGCGATCAGGTCATGCCATCTGGCCACCGGACCTGGGCGGTGATCATGGTGGATTTGCGGCGATAGCGTTCCTCGACGAGTTCGAACGGATGGAAGCGCTGCTGGTCGGTGAGGGAGTGGGTTCCGAAGTCGTCGAGGATGAGGAGTTACGCGCGGGTGAGTTTGTCGATGAGACGTGGGAAGCGTCCATCGAGACCGGCGAGCGCCAGATCCTCGAACAGGCGCGGCACGCGCACATAGAGCACGGAATGATCGAGCCGTGCCGCTTGCCGGCCGAAGGCGCAGGCCAGCCACGACTTGCCGGTTCCGGTCTGGCCGGTTACGATCAGGCTCTCATGCGCTTTCAGCCATTCGCCCTGGGCGAGCGCCAAGGTGCTGCGCCGGTCTAGCCCGCGCGGCGCGGCAAAGTCGATGTCCTCGATGCAGGCTTCGGGAAAGCGCAGCCTGGCTGAGGCGAGCCGGTTCCGGACGCGCTTGTCGGCCCGTATCGCGACCTCGCGGTCGAGCATCAGGCCGAGCCACTCGTCACGGCTGAGCTCGTTGGCGTTGTTCCGTTCGGCCAGTTCGCGCCAGGCGGCGGCCATGCCGGCCAGACCGAGGGACTGCATCTGGTCGACGGTAGGGTTCGTCAGCATTCCTTCTTCCTTTCCTTCACTGGTAATAGGTGGAGCCGCGGATGTTAGCGTGCTGCTGGGGTGTCGGCTTTGCCGGTTCTGCAGAGCTGGCTCGGTCGAGACCGGCTTTGAGGATGGCGGTGACGGAGGAGTAGGCGATCGCGTTGATCAGCAGCGCACGCTCGCAGGCGGCATCGAGACGCTCCGTCGTGCCCTGCTTGACGCCGTTGCGAGTGAAGAGTTTGTTCTCGAGCGCATCGTCGGTCAGTTCGCCCGGCAAGGGCCAGGTCAATCCAACCGAGGCTGCGCGCTGCGATTATCCTGCACCGTACCGCGCGCTATTCCCAACGCGACGGCAATCTCGCGGGAGCTCACTTCCGGCAAGCCGCAGCATTTGTCGTAACTGACTCATGGTCAGCCTTCTCTTTGCCGGCATCAAAAATTTCGCGGGGCATTTGATGCCAAAGTTGCTGACCCAGGAGCTAATGTTCAATCCCGAAAACTGGCCGACTTTTGATTGGAATGGTGGCCCGCTTCAAATCGATCGGAATGGCGGCCGGCTTCACGTCGGAATCCGCATCTGCGCGGCAATCCTGCTCTCGATCTCGCCGAGACGCGTAAGCCCCCGTTCCATGGCAACTCCAGTTCCGCCTCGACCAGCCGGTTCTGCGTCGTATTGCCGGAATGCCCGGTCGGCGCTGTAGCGTGCCGCTTCGCGATCGCGCATCAGAGCATCGCGGACCTGATCGCGGCGACTGGCCGCTTGCGCTTCCGCCTCGACGGCCGCGGCTATCGCTCCCCGCTCGACAACCCGCAGAAGAGCTTCCTCGATGACGTCGTCGACCCGTAGTCCACCGAAGGCAATGCAACGCGGCTCGCCATTGTCAAGCCGACCACGCCAGCAGGAATAGCGCGGAATGTTGTGCTTGGTTCCCGTGTAGCGGACCGTCAGCTTGCGGCCGCAGCGCCGGCAGCGCCGGCGCGCCGGACTGAGTTCTGCGGTGGGTCGGTCGGTTCCGGTGCGCACCTTCGGCGGCTGGAACGATCCGCCGCCCGGATATGTCGAGGTCGACTTCGTTGCCCATTCCGGCACCTCTTCGTCCGGCAGCTTTGTGCAAACCATGGTCTTGAACGATATCGCCACAGGGTGGACCGAGTGCGTGCCGGTGCGGACGCGAGAAAGTGGTCTTGTCATCACTGCCCTCAAGCGGGCTAGGTCGTTTGTTCCCCTTTCCGCTTCAAGGCGTGGACTTTGACAATGACAGCGCCTTCATGAATGAACTCGTGGTCTCCTGGTGCAGAAGTCAAGGATTGGAAGTGACGCGTTCCCGTGCTTATCGGAAGGATGATCAGGCATGGGTCGAGCAGAAGAACGGTGCCATCGTTCGTCGCCTGGTCGGCTATGGCAGGTTCGTGGGTGCGGAAGCCACGGCGGCACTTGTTCGTCTCTATGACGCAGTGCGGCTGCACGGCAATCTCTTCCAGCCCTCGTTCAAGCTGCGAGAGAAGACCCGTATCGGCGCGCGTGTGATCAAGCGCTATTATCCGCCAGCGCCGCCGGTCGAGCGTGTATTGGCCCATCCCGAGGTGACGGAGGTCGACAAGGAGCTGTTGCGTGCGATGCTCGCAACGGCGGACCCGGTGATGCTGTTCACCGGCATCCGTGCGGCACAGGAAGATTTGGGAAGACGCGTCGATCGTCGTAGAGTGCAAGCAACGCCACAGGAACCGGTCGTTATCGATCTGCAGCGCTTCACCGCAAATCTGAAGATGGCTTGGCGGCGCGGTGAGGTGCGACCCACCTACACAAGGCCGTATCGGCGGACAAAGCCTTATCCCAAGAGACCGAGCATGCTTGAGCCCTATGAGGCTCAGATTCTGGCATGGTTGGAAGCCGAGCCGACACTCTCGGCAGCCCTCGTGCTGCGGAGGCTGATGAACATCGATCAAACACGGTTCACGACTAAAAGCCTGCGGACGGTGCAAATAGCCGTGAAGCCTGGCGTGAGGAGACGGCCGTTGAAATCATCAATGGCGACTGGAGGGCGATCTCCCCGCTTCTTCACCCCGCCATCGTTAGATAACATTCTTCAGTGAGGCAACAGGGGGGCAGTTTCTCAATTCGCCCGACAACTTCATCAACGAGACGCTCGAGAACCTTGCTGTCGGGCAATACGAAGAGGTAGTCAAGTTGCATTATCTCGCTTCAGGCCATGACCTCCGTCCGGCCCGGAAGGGCAGGTTGGGCCGCGCCAGCGTACACGCCAGCCAGTCCTCTTCCGAGTCGGGCTAACGGAAGAAGCGCTGCACCCGGGCGACAGTGGGAGGCCACGCCCACCGGACCATGGAAATGGCTAGCGATGTGCGCTGATCAGGCCAACAACCACCACAGGCGGCGCCAGCCAGCTATCGATGAACTCATCCTGGCTGGCACCATATCCGCCGCGCTGCTCGCGTTCCTGGACGCAGGTAAATCAAAAGCCGCACTCGATTGTATTTGACATTATCACTCGCCCGCAGAATTGCAAAAGCTTCATCCTAATTTATTCAGGTTTTAAGATTTTCAAGATCTTCAGACGGGCGGTGAGTATATCATTGACTATCGCGGCTTGGACGGCGGCAGTGTTTCTTGCCTTAAGTGCAGAAATCGCGGCCTCGTGAAATCTCTCGCCGTCGTTGTCTTCGAATCCCCGATTTGCGAGAAGGCCCAGCGTGGGGCCGATTGTCACCCAAATATTGTCGATGATCGCCAGAAGCCTGGGCGCTTTTGACTGGGCATACAGCGCGAAGTGGAACTTGGCGTTTGCCGCAATTTTCGCCTTGGAGCCGTGAGACCTCCGATGCATGCAGTAGACCAGATGATGCTGCTCCAACTCGCGGATAAAGGTCGCCGAGGCATTTTCCGCCGCGAGTTCCGCTGCCCATCCTTCAAGGTTGACGCGGATCTTCGTGATTTCCTCCAAATCTGACCGCCCCAGGCTTGGAGCGACAATGGTCTTTGGACCTACCATCGATAGGCTTTCCTCGGACACGAGGCGCGTGATCGCCTCACGGACGGGCGTCACGCTGACCCCCAGTTGAGAGGCTGTGGAGCGATGCGTGATCTTCTCGCCGGGCTTATACACGCCACATCTGAGGCTTTCACGCACCATGCCATATACCCTTTCGGACAGGGTCGTCGTCTGTGGATCGCGCAGATCGTTCATTCGTAGGCGCACCGCCGGCGGCGCGGGTTTGCCGCCATCAACGAGACATGACCAAAAGGCATAATTGTTCGCGCATTCACAGCAATGTCCTCGCCTTGACCGGCTGGTAGCCGCTGGGGATTCTAGGCTTTCCAGTCAGCGCGCGCACCGTCTTGAGGGACAGCATCACAGACTCAGTGCCCGTATGCTGATTGTCGAACACGTGTCGCCTGCATGCGAGTAGCCACTTCCGCAAAGGGTGACAATTACTGCGTGTGACCGACCAAAATTCGTCGGAACTTCGGCGGGGTCGAGGAGGATGAGCACGCTGTCTTTGGAGTCACTCATAGGTAACACCGTTCCTGCTCAACAACGCTCTCGGGCGTGTCAGGTTTCAGTCCCCCGGTAGCACGGGACCCAATGCATGATCGAGCGTGATAGTCGTGTCAATGGTATGATCGAATTCCGCTCTGAAGGCGGAGAAGTTCAACGCGGAGCACGACTGCCACAATGTCCTCACTTCCCGGATGGATCAATGGCTAGGCGAAATTGCACTCTGTTCGCACATCCGCTCGCAGGCAAACGGCTGGACCAAGTGCAGGGGCTGCTCCAGCAATTGCTTGCTTTGATCTGTCACTGGCCCGCCAATTGGCGGTTGGCGGTCTAGCCAAGCCGGTCCTAGGCGCCAGATTGACTAGGGCCATGCCGATGGACGGAGCGTGGTCCCTCAAATCACATTTGGGATGACGGCGGCGGCGATCATGCCAGGCCCCGTGAAGATGAAGGCGCAGGGGCCTAGCCTTCACTAGGTAGGAGAAATGTTCCGCGGTCTTACCGTGGGATCTCCAGCAAACTGGAAGCATATGCGGCGCAGTCGGCTATCGGGGACGATCCGGATCGATCAGGGTAGCGAGTGCATCTCCCGCGAGCGACTCGACGCATCTCGATGAGCGACTGGCAGTCGCGGCTGTTGCGGGGAAGTCGGGACACACGGTTCGTAGCGAAACTGCCCGACCTTGCCGAAACAAACCTCGGCGACCATTTAGTCAAAACCGGCACGTAGGGCGGGACCGGCGGCCAACCGTCTGAGATCCTCATCGATCATCTCGACGCGAGACCATCCGGCGTCGTCAGCCCTTCGCGCATCGCATATTGCAGCGCTTGTGCACGATGTCATGGCTGAGGACGGTCGCACAATGGTGCGGTCTGATCTTCTCATGCAACTCGCCAGCATAACGAGTAGCAGATTGCCATAACTCCACAGCGGTGGCGCTGTCCCAGAATTCGGTCTTACCGTCGTGCGTCAGCAACACAGGGTCTAATCTTATGCCAATAGCGCTATTCGGCAGTCGCAAAATCATAATTACATGCGCCCTAACGGGGGGATCAAAATACAATCGCGATCACCCGAATTTTCCGATTACCCCCAAGGAAATCGCCGACTCGGCCATTGAAGCCGCGCGCGCTGGTGCAGCGATCGTCCATGTTCATGTTCGCGATCCCGCGACCGGCGCCGCCGCTTACGATGTTGATCTATTCAAGGAAGCTTCTGACAGAATTCGCCAGTCCTCAGTCGATGTCATTTTAAACCTCACCTGCGGCGGAAATGCCCGATTTGTGCCCGACCCAGAGGACGAATCGCGCGCCGCGCTTGGCACGACGGTGGCGCCGCCAGAGATTCGATATGCGCACATTGAAGAGTGTCGGCCGGACATTGCGTCTCTCGATGTCACGACATCAAATCAGGGCGATGGCGGGGATGAGTACGTTTACCTAAATACGCCGCGGACGCTTCGGGCGATGGCAAAGCGTTTCAAGGAGCTCGGCGTCAAGCCAGAAATTGAAGTATTTGAGGGTGGTGATATCGGCTTTGCGCATCAATTGATCGCCGAGGGCTTAATCACCGACATCCCGATTTTCCAGTTTGTTCTAGGCGTGAAGTGGAATGCACCCGCGACGCCTGACACAGTTGCCTACATGAAAGGGCTATTGCCAGAGCGGGCTCATTGGGGCGCTCTCGGGACAGGGCGAAATCAGTATCCGATCGCAGCGCAGTCCGTCCTGCTTGGAGGTAACATCCGTGTAGGCCTCGAAGATAATCTATATCTACGACGAGGCGTTTTCGCTACGAACGGACACCTTGTGGAGCGCGCTAGGCAGCTAATCGATATTCTTGGACATGAGCCGGCGACACCCAAGGAAGCGCGAGATATCCTTGGGCTGCCCGTCAAATGAGCGACCGACAAAGTTAGGCCGGAGGCGTACCCTACGCCCCACCAGACCGGTGAAGCACGGGCGCTTTTTCTATTTGTGGCGCCGTCAAAGACATTCTGCTTTCGAGCTCGAATGGATTTCACGAGGTGATCCGCGCTGTGATGCAGGAGTGCTCGAGGCTGCATGCGGGCTTCCCGCTCGGGATCGTGCACGATCGCCGGCTTACGCGAGATACGCAGGTCAGTACCGTCGCGGTGACCGGGTGGTGCAGACTGAGGTCAGGGACACACCCCAAAATTACTAGGTTTGTGGCAAGCTTAACTCGCCTGCGCCAGATTTCTAAACCCGTTCCGGAGCCATGGCTGACCAGTGTCCGCTCTCGATCAATGTCCTGACGACCCTGGGGATCAGGTTGCGGATGGCAGAGACGGCTGGAGAGCGCTCATCTTTCGGGTTAACGGCAAGG
>NZ_RZSU01000134.1:0-15289 GCF_003997585.1 Mesorhizobium sp. M5C.F.Cr.IN.023.01.1.1
GCCGGATATCTGCCCGGTGCCGCCCAGGATTGGTTCGCGGATCTGAGGCGCGGAGATCACCTCGTCGTCGAGGATGATCGCGAACAGGCGCCCGACATTGGCCTGAGTAGCCTGACCGAAGCGGGTGGCGCCGCGGCTATCGAAGCGAAACGAGACCACCGGTTCGTTGGTGCGCTGGTCGAAGGTTGCCTGCGCGTCGACGAGGTTTTCGCCGGAGACGATGATCCGGTTCTCGATCAAATGCGGAACCCGCGGCTCGTCCGTCGAATACAACACCGTCGATCCCGCCGGCGGGCGGCCGGAGATCGCCTCTTCGACCGGAATCGACTGGTCGACCATCTGGAAGGTCAGCTTGGCGGTCTGTCCGAGAATATCCTTCAGCCGCTGTGGATCCTGCAGGCCCGGCACCTGGACCATGATGCGGTCCGATCCCTGGCGCTGGATGATCGGCTCGGTCGTGCCGAGCTCATTGACGCGCCGGCCCACTACCTCGATCGATTGAGTGAGCGCCGCGGCGATCCGGTAGTCGATCCCGGCTTCGGTCAGCGTAAAGCGCAGCAGGCCCGGTTCCGGCTCGGCCATCTCCATCTCCGTCACCGAGCCGCTCATGAAAAGGCCGGTCGAGATCGGCTGCGTCAATCTTTCGAGCGCGGTCTTCGCAGCTTCGATCTGGCCTTGGTCGCGAATGCGGACCTGGATGGAATTGGCGGTGCCGGTAAGCCCGGTATAGCCGATCTGGGCATCGCGTAGCGATGTGCGGACCTCGTCGCGGGCCGATTCGAGGCGTTCGTTGGCGAGGTCCTGCCGATCGATCTGGAGCAGGATGTGCGAGCCGCCCTGCAGGTCGAGGCCCAGCGTCAGCTGCCGCTTTGGCAGCCAATTCGGCAGCGATGCCAGGGTGGAGGCGGGAACCAGGTTTGGAGCTGCGTACAGGATACCGGCCAGGACCGTCAGCCAGATGAGAATGGTCTTCCAGCGCGAAAAATGCAGCATGTTCTTGTCCGTTCAGCCCATATCGGGCGGAAACCACCTCCGACAAGAGCTTTGGCGTTCCGATCGGCGAGCAACTCGACGAGATCCCGGGAACGCGATGTGAAAGTTTTGGGAGTCGGGGGCCGCGGTCGCGCGGCCAGGATCATGCCGGGAGAAACGGGGGCGCGCGCGCATCAAAGGCGCGGATCGGCGACAGTTTCGCCCGGTCCTCAGACCCGATACCAATCGGTGCGGCTGACGCGGTTTCGAGCGGCAGGCGCAAATCCGGGATAATGCAAAAGGGCTTGCCGTTTCCCGCAATGGCAGGCGTTCCCGTCTTGAAACGGGACGTCTCAGCTGCAACACGGCGCGCAACGTCGCGGACAAGGATGGTCGCCACCGGTTTGGACGCAGCGAGCCTCATTTGCTCTTTAGCTACATCCTGTCCGACCTGGTCGGCTGTTGCCGCAGGAATGGTCCAGACCAAAAAGAGCAACGACGCGAGCAGCCGCAGACCAGCGCTCACACTGAGCAGAACGCCGGGCCTGGCCCGTCTTCGGCCGCTTCGTCTCATCTCATCGGTATGGCTCTCATACACTGCGTTTGATACGCTTTCGCCTTCGTTGCCTCAGTAAGCGGCAGGCCGCACTCTTTGTCTAACTACAGCACTTGCATTGCGAATCGAAGCGCACCTTTCACCGACTCAAAGGTCAAGTGTTGGCCGATGCGCTTCGACGAGGAGCACAAAGGAGGCGGCCGCTCCAGAGCGCACCACCCTTCTCGATGTAACTTGAGCGCATACGTGTATACTCGTATACGAATAACCAACGAGACGAATGCCTCGAACAGGGCTCATCTGCCAGCTTTCCTGGCTTTTCTCGGGGGAACGTTCAGGCTGCGCGCCGGGACGCGGCCCAACGTGCCACCGCCAGTATTCCTGCCAGACCATTTTGGAGACGCTCATGGCCGACACCTGGTGGCGCACGGGCTGGCACGGGATCGGCTTGACGGCGAAGGCTTATGACACCGAGGATCTTACCAACGGCCCAAAAAAGCCGATGATACGTGTTATTCGCTTCTGGCCAGGGCCGAGGATGGCTATGTCCAAACCCTCAGGGAAGGACGATCCATCAGGCATCGCAAACTTCCACGCAAAGCGTGCGATCCCATGATGAACATCCACGTCACTTGTCCGTAGGATGCGGGCACCGGGATGCTTGGCCAGAACTCTTGCGATGTGCGCGAGCAGTTCTTCCGCGCCAGTCGCATGGACTGTGGGATCCGTGTATGTCGCGCCATCGCTCCAGATCGGTAACAGCAACGCCCGCCGCTGCTCGGCGTTCTCATCGGACCAAGCAGCACAATACGAATCGATGAGAAGCGTCAAAGGCATTCTATTCCCCTAATGTAGATCACTGGTCTGACTCGGCCGACGCTCGGACAACAAAGCCCGAATCCGCCGGCCGACGGCAAAGCGTGGTCCGCCTCAATAAGGCCGGAGACCAAATCCGCTCAGCCAGCCAGAAGGGATCCTTCGCGCGGTCCGGATCGGAGAGATCTCTTATCCGGATTTTCCAGAAATTGCGATAACGCCGCGAAATCATCATGTAGGTGGCCAGCTGCAATCGCCCGTTGGAAGATCGCGTCGTAACCGTCCACCACAGAGCGGTCGATCTTGCGCGCCTCCATCAGCTCCAGGAGATGCTGGAATGCGCCGTAGTGCGGGGAGATCGACGAGAGCGTCTCGTCGTCGCTGGCAAAACGGCCAGCATTCGTCCGGTTGATGAGGTCGGCGACAAGCCCGTCAACGACAGGCGCTAATGCGGTCCACTGCCGAGCCAACTCGCCGAGGTCGATCTCTTCGGCCTGACTCACGGCGATCGCATGGAGCGTGCCGAACAGCGCGCCCCACATGACAGCAAGCAGCGCGCTATCAAGTGCGTTCGAACGTCCCGGCTCTTCCCCGATATGCTGGACATTGCCGCCCAAGGCACGAAACATCTCCTCGTTCGCGTCGAAAGCCTGCCTTGGCCCCGAGATCAATATCGTCCCGGCATCTGTCCCGATGAAATCCGGCGTGGCCATGATCGCGCCATCGAGATAGCTGGCTCCGTGCTCGGCAAACCATTCAGCGGCTTCGCGTGCGCCATGCGGCGTTCCCGAAGTGAGTTCCACGACCAGCTTGCCGCGAAGGGCTGAAGCAACAGCATCGTCGTGCAGAAGTGCAGCGGTTGCCTGGTAGTCGCTTACGTTCACGATGATAATCTCAGCCGCATTGACGGCTTCCAGGACGGATCCCGCGACAGTGGCGCCGAGCGCGGCCAGCGGTTCGGCCTTTTGTTTCGTCCTGTTCCAGACCGTCGTCCGATATCCCGACCGGAGCAGGGCGCGGGCGAGCGCCGATCCCATACGACCCGTCCCCACAACGCTGATTGAAAGCTTCATTACAACACTCCATACCAATAGGTGCCAATTTTCGTCACGGGCAGAGGTATGTTGGAGTGAGTGGCGCGCACAATACGCACCTGGAGGTAAGTGGTTACCCAACGGTAAGGAGAGCATCATGAATGAGCCGACGGGCAATTGCGGCTTCGCAACCGCGATCAAGGCGATCGAAGGGAAGTGGAAAGTGGATATTCTTTGCGAGCTTGGAACGGCATCTCGCAGGTTCGGCCGGTTGAGGCAGTCGATTCCGGCGATCAGTGAAAAGATGCTGACGCAGCAATTACGCGAACTGGAGGCTGACGGGCTTGTGAACCGAGAAGTCTATCCGGGATCGCCGACTAAGGTCGTCTATTCGTTGACAGAAAGCGGAGCGGCGCTCAATGCTGGAGCAGAGGCGTTATGCCGTTGGGGTGAGCAATTCCCTTCCCGCTCCGATGCTTAAGGATGCTGTTCGCACGCGAGTTGGACGTCGGCTTCATGGCGCTTCGCCCTCGGCCGGAAACAACGACAGCCAATACCGGGCGATGTCGTTGCGGCGCATGAAGGCGGCCTCCGGCCTGGACAGAACCATCTCGATTATGCCTTCCAATGCCGCGGCCCGGTTGGGCTGGCCGGTCCATCGCGCATGGACGGCTATCGTCATCATGCGCCCGCCTTCTTCCCTGGCTTCCCTGATCAGGAAGTCCAGATAGGCTTCAACGTTGTCGACGAAGTCCTTGGGCGTCACATAGCCGGGGCTGACCAGATAGCGGCTGTCGTTCAGGGTCTTGGAATAGGGGACGATCAGAAGGCGCCTGTTCTGTGCCGGCACGCTCCTCGTCACGGCTCAGGGTCCATTGTTCGGTCCAGCGCAGGCCATGGCCGAGCAGATCGTGACCCGATTGGCGCAGCCATGCCGTCGCCTCCGGGTTGCGCCGCAGCGCCTCGGCACAGCTCGATATCGTGGCGTGGACGCCGTGTCGCTCGAGCAGTCTGGCGATGCGCCAGATACCGACGCGGCTGCCATACTCGAAATGTGTTTCGGTGCCGAGGTCGCGGATGCCGTCCGGCGCCGACAACGGATATTCGCCCCAGCCATCGCTATGGCTGTCGCCCTCGAACAGCGAGTATTCCGCCCCTTCCTCGTAGCAGACCACGAGATTGACTGCGACCAGACGTCCGTCCGGCCAGATGATCTGCGGCGGCCGCCGGCCGTAACCGACGAAATCGCGCGGCGGGCCATGGCGATTCTGAAGCTTCATGACAGTACAATTCCTGGCGGGTTGCCGATCCGCATGTACGGGTCGGCGAGGAGATCGGGCTCGAAGGCTGGCGCGGAACGGCGAGCCCGATCAGATTTACCCTTGGATCCAGGATTTCGCCACAACCAGACTGCAGCAAACCGCACGTCAGTCCGCAGAAATCTGGATACAAGAATCCCGATCCCCCATGCCAGGCGACAATTTCTGGCCAGCCACTGATGCCTTTGCGGGGCGCTTGTCTGGCCTGGAGCGGCATCAGTACGGCGTTTGCATTGACGGACGTTTGGCGATCCTCAGCCGGCTGTCAGTCCGTGTGTGCGCCCAGGCGCCACAGCACTGACCGATGCCCGCTCGACCAGCGGGCATTCAAGCTTGGTGATGGGATAGCGGCCGCGGCCGGGCGGTGCAGGAACTTCCAATTGCTCGATCGCCCATTGCCCCATCGCCATATGCGGCAGGATCGACGTCGTCAAAGGCGGGAACAGATGCCGGGCGATTTCTTCGTCGTCATAGCCGATCACCGAAATATCCCCGGGGATGTGCAGGCCGGCTTCCTTCAACGCTTCGTAGCAGCCGATCGCGGTGCGGTCGTTCTGGCAGAAGATTGCGGTCGGCCGATCCTTGAGTGCCAGAAGCTTGACTTTCGCGGCGTAGCCGGCGCTCGCCGACCAGTCGCCCTCGACCACCAGTTCCACATCGAACGGGATGTCGGCCGTCGCCAGTGCCCGGCGGTAGCCCTTCAGCCGATCCTGCGCCGCCTGCATCCATGGTTCGCCGGTGATGGTTGCGATGCGGCGGTGGCCATAGCTGATCAAGTGGCGGGTGGAACTCTGCCCGCCGGCGATTTCGCTCGGCACCACGGCGGGGAAGGTGTAGTCGGCGGTATAGCAATTGAGCAGGATGACCGGGATATCGAGGCCGTAGAGATAGTCGGGCGCGGTGATCTCGCGCGTGAAGATGGTCATGTAGATCAGCGCCGAAATACCCCGCTTGGTCAGTGCCGCAATCGCGCGCGGCTCCATGACGGTATCACCCAAAGTCTGCGCGACCAGCACGACATTGCCGGCATTCCACGAGGCCTGGCGTGCTCCTTCGATGGCGACGACCGCTTCGGGACTGGTCGCCAGTTGATCGACCGCGAAGCCGATCACCCCGTCCAGCCCCTCGAACGAGGCGACAGGGCTACGAAGAGCAGAGAAGGCTGGTGGCGCATAGCCGAGGCCCCGCGCGGCCTCGATCACCCGTTCGCGGGTCTGCTGCGAGAGCCTTATGCCCGGCGTGTTGTTGAGGACGAACGAAACCGTTGCCTGCGAGCAGCCGGCGGCCCTGGCGATATCGGTCATGGTAACGCGACCCTTGGGATTCTTGGCCGATGGCTTTCGGCGCCGGGAGGCTTCAAGGGGAGGATCGCGCAGATCCGTCGGTTCGCTCATGGCATTGTGTTCCAAATTCCCGGCTTGTCTAACCAGAGGTCGTCCTGGACGTCATAAAAGACGGCAGGACGTCCAGCGAGGCTTCGTTTATAAAACAAGCACTCGATTAATCATTATTATCATTCTGGTTGCCGAATGGCTAGCAGCGCGAAGAGAGCGATATGCGGTCCTGAAGATCGGTTTCTCGGAATCGGGCACCAATTTCAAGCCCTTAGACGGAAGCCTCCCTTTCTCACCACACGGCAGGCTGCCGCCAGCACCAGGTTTCCAACCAGGAACTAATACTATTTACTAATAGGCGTAAGCGTTCTAATGTCAATTTGTCATGCCCGGCTCGGGACCGAACGGGCCATGGCGGCACGCAAGCGTGCTGCGCGGGATCGGTAGCACTCGGGCCGCAGAGCAACGCCGCGCAAATACTTAAATGTCAGACAAATCCGACTATTTACGAACTGCCAATGAGTCTCTAGAGTTCAAATCGCGGCTGGAATGGCGCCGTTCTTTCGCTGCCAGCACCCCTTGAGGAGGAGGCGTCCAAGCCGCATTCGACAAGTTCAGATCAGCAAAAATGACTGAATCAAATGGGAGGTTGAACATGAAATCTGCGATACGAAATGCGTCCATCGCCGCCGCGGCCTTGGCCCTCGGTCTGTCCATCACTGCAATTGCTCGTGCCCAGGATAAACCGACGCTGGCCTTCGTCGTCAACGGCGCCTCCGATTTCTGGAAGGCGGCCGAAGCCGGTGTCAAGAAGGCGCAGGCCGAACTGCCCGGCTACAATCTGGAGCTCAAATATCCGGAGCAGTCGTCGGTTGCCATCCAGCAGCGGCTGATGGACGATCTGGTGACGGCCGGCGTCAAGGCCATCATGGTATCGGCCGTCGATCCCAAGACCTCGACCGAGGGGCTCAACAAGATCGCCTCGGAGACGGCGCTGTTCACCACCGACAGCGACGCGCCGCAGACCAAACGTATCGCCTATATCGGCTCATCCAACATCGATGCCGGCAAACAGGCCGCCGAGATCGCCAAGAAGGCGATGCCCGACGGCGGTAAATGCCTCGGCTTCGTCGGCTTGCTCGGCGCCGATAATGCCAAGGAGCGCATCGAGGGCATGAAGGAAGGGCTCGCCGGCACCAAGATCGAGCTGATCGACGTGCGTGGCGACGACATCGACCAGGCCCGCGCCAAGAAGAACGTCGAGGACGCGCTGGTCGCCAGCCCCGACGTCACCTGCATGGTTGGCTTCTATTCCTACAACACGCCGCGCATCTATGAAGCGCTGCGCGACGCCGGCAAGCTCGGCCAGATCACGGTCGTCGGCTTCGACGACGATCCGATCACGCTGGGCGGCGTCAAGGAAGGCACGGTTGCCGCCACCGTGGTGCAGCAGCCCTTCGAATGGGCCTACCAGGGCATGAAGCTGATGGCCGCCTATCTCGAGGGCGACAAATCGGGCATTCCGGAGAACGGCCTGATCATCATCCCGACCAAGATCATCGGCAAGGACGACGTCGACGCCTATGCCGCCAATCTGAAGGCGATGTCCGGCAATTAGGACGAAAGCAGTTGCGCCGGCTCGAGGTTCGCTTCGGGTCGGCGGCTCGCATTGACGAACCCTGCGAGGGTCGTCAGTCTGCAGATGTGGCTAGAACGGCCCACCAGCTGCTGTCAGGCGTGATGAATTATTCCGACGCATCCATCGGCGTATCCACGACTGCCCCGTTCCTCAGTCTCGAGGGCGTGCGCAAGACCTATCCCGGCGTGGTCGCGCTGGATGGATTCTCGATGGAGGTCGGGCCTGGCGAGGTCATCGGCCTCGTCGGCGAAAACGGCGCCGGCAAGTCGACGCTGATGAAGATCCTCGGCGGCGTGACCACCCCCGACACCGGCACGATCACCGTCGACGGCGTCGCCCATGACGGGCTGACGGTCGAAGCCAGCATCGGTTCCGGCATCGCCTTCGTTCATCAGGAACTCAACCTGTTCGAAAACCTCGACGTTGCCGCCAACATCTTTTTCGGCCGCGAGCCGTTGCGCGCCGGTCCGCTCAGGCTGGTCGACCGCGCCAGGCTGCGCACGCTGGCGGCGCCGCTGCTCAAACGCGTGGGCGCCAATTTCTCGGCCGATACGCCGGTATCGACGCTGTCGCTTGCCCAGCAGCAGATGGTCGAAATCGCCAAGGCGCTGTCGATCGAGGCAAGGCTGGTGATCCTCGACGAACCGACATCGAGCCTGCCCCTTGCCGAAACCGACAAACTGCTCGACGTCATCAGGGCGCTGAAGGCTGAGGGGATCAGCGTCATCTTCATCTCGCACCGTCTTCACGAAGTCGAGCGGGTCGCCGATCGCGTCGTCGTGCTGAGGGACGGCAAGCTTGCCGGCACGCTGCCGAAGAGCGCCGTCAACCACGACCAGATGGTCAAGCTGATGATCGGCCGCATGCTGAAGGAGCGGGAGAAGGCCGCAGAATCGGCGCGCCCGCCCGGCACCGTCGCCCTGTCGGCCAAGGCCATTCGCACCAGCGCCTATCCAGACCGGCCGGTCGATCTCGGCGTCAGGCAAGGCGAAATCCTAGGGCTGGCGGGCTTAGTCGGCTCCGGCCGCACCGAGCTGGCGCGCGTGCTTTTCGGCATTGAGACGAGCCTTGGCGGCGCGCTCCAGCTTGATGGAAAAGACCTGGTTCTCGGTTCGGCCGCCGACGCTGTGGCCAACGGGATCTTCCTCGTCCCGGAAGACCGCAAGATGACCGGCATCCTGCTCGATCTGTCGATTGCCCAGAATATTTCGCTTCCCAATCTGCCGGCGCATGCCCGGCGGTTCCTGGTTTCTGCCGGCGCCGAAGCCGTCACCGCCGAGAAGCAGAAACGCAATCTCGGCATCAAGGCACCGTCGGTGGCGACGCGCACCGGCACGCTGTCAGGCGGCAACCAGCAAAAGGTCGTGCTGGCCAAGTGGCTTGCCATGAACCCCAAGGTGATGATCCTCGACGAGCCGACGCGCGGCATCGACATCGGCGCCAAGGCCGAGATCTACGGGCTGATGCGCGCACTGGCCGATGCCGGTGTCGCCGTGCTGATGATCTCCAGCGACATGGAGGAGGTGATTGGCGTCTCCGACCGCATCGCTGTCATGCATGAGGGCCAGATCTCAGGCATTCTCGACAAGGAACAGTTCAGCCAGGAAAACGTGCTGCTGCTGGCCGTGGGCAAGCAGCCGAGATAGTTTTTGTTTTGGTGCAGGTTCTGGTCGCAAAACCGTAGAAGACTTTTGCGGAGCCTGCCTTGGCAGGCATTGGGGAGAAGACGATGAGCAAGAAAGATCTCGGCCTGCTGATCCTGATCCTTGTGGTGGGAGCGGTGGTGGCGATCATCAATCCGCGCTTTCTGCTGCCGATCAACCTCGCCAACACGTCGAACCTGATCGGGCTGTTCGGCATCCTGGCTATTGGCCAGGCCTTTGTCATCATCACCGGCGGTATCGAATTGTCGGTCGGCTCGGTGGTTGCGCTGCTCGGCGTCCTGTTCATCGATTTCATCGCCACGCGCGGCATGGCATGGCCGGTCGCGCTGCCGCTGATCCTCGTGCTCGGCGGCTTGATCGGGCTGGCACATGGCTGGCTGATCACGCGGCTCAAATTGCAGCCTTTCGTGGTGACGCTGTGCGGCCTCTTGATCTATCGCGGCGTCGCGCGGTTCTACACAGCCGACGGCACGGCGGGTTTTGCTTTCGGACAGAACTTTCCGGAGCTCGAGTTCCTGACGGCGGGGCGATCCTATGGCGTGCCGAACAGCTTCATAGCGCTGATCGTCATCGCCATCGTGATGTGGGTGGTGCTGCATCGTTCGGTGTTTGGCCGCTATCTCTACGCCATCGGCAAGAATGAGGAGGCGGCGAAATATTCCGGGATACGCACCGGCCGCGTTGTCATGGCGGCCTATGTCATCTGCGGTGTGCTGACGGCGCTATCGGCGATTTACTTCGCCATGTACACGCGCTCGATCTCACCGGCGAGCCATGGCCAGTTCTACGAACTCTATGCCATTGCCGCGGCAGTGCTCGGCGGCTTCTCGCTGCGCGGCGGCGAGGGCTCGCTGATCGGCGTCATCCTCGGCACGGTTCTGCTGCAGGAGCTCCAAAACCTCGTCAACCTGCTCGGCATCCCCTCCTCGCTCAATTTTGCGGTGATGGGCGGGGTGATCCTCATCGGCGTGCTGGTCGATCAGCAATGGGGCGTGTACCGGGAGCGGCGGCTGATGCTGGAGGCGACCCGCAAGGGCATGGCTGGTGCGGCCGCGGAATAGCGGCTCCGCCTCTCCCTCTCCCCACAAGGGGAGAAGGTGGCCGAGCCAAGCTTGGCCGGATGAGGGGTGTTCCAGCTTGACGCCGACCGAGCTCCGGCCAGCACCCCTCAACCGTCTTGGCGCTATGCGCCAATCCACCTTCTCCCACAAGGGGAGAAGGGAAGACGCAGCCTTAAACTAGGCCCGACATATCGGAGAATGCCATGGCCTTGCGCAGCACATCGGCGAAGCGCTCGCCGGCCGCCTCGCGCAGGCCGCTATTGTCGATCGAGGTGACGCCTGGTCCGGACAACGCCACATTGGCACTGCGCGCCAGGCGCGCCAGCACTTCGCCGCGCGACTCGCGGCCGCGCATCGCCAGTCGCTCGGCCAGAATTTCCGGCGAAGCGGTGATCTCGACTACAGCCAGATTGGCATAGCGATCACGCAGCGCCGGGATGATGGCGCGGGAGACATTGGCGATGGCGACGCGGCCATTGGCCACCGACCAGTCGACTTCAGCCGGGATGCCGTAACGCAGGCCATGCGCCTCCCACGAGATGGCGAAGGCGCCGTCCGCATCGGCCTCGACAAAGGCCGCGTCGGCGAGCGTATCGTGATCCTCGCTCGTCGTGTCGCTCGGCCGGGTGATGACCCGGCGCACGAACTCCAGCCGGGTCTCGTCGGCAAACAGTGCCCGCGCATAGCCGATCACCGTATCTTTGCCGGCGCCGCTCGGCCCGACGACGGCGACGAAGACGCCGTCGCGGATCGGAAACGCAGCGGCGGACAATTCACGCTCGATCGACGCCGACACCATCATGCGACCCGCCGTCCCTGCCGCCAGACCGTGCGGACCACCGGGACGTGATCGTCGAGACGGACGCGAACCAGGTCGGCGCGCCGGCCCTGCTCGATGACGCCTCGGTCGGCGAGGCCGACCGCCTCGGCCGGGTTCTTCGAAACCATGGCCACCGCCTGCGGCAGGGAAATGCCGTCGACCACCTCGCCGAGGAAAAAAGCCGACTGGATCAGGCTGAAGGGAATGTAGTCCGACGACAATATGTCTAGCAAGCCTTCGCCGGCGAGCGTGCGGGCCGAAACATTACCCGAATGCGAAGCACCGCGCATGACGTTCGGCGCGCCCATCAGCACCCCGAGCCCTGCCTCCTTCGAAGCTTTTGCGGCCTCCTTGGTGGTCGGGAACTCGGCGACGCGGACACCCTGTTCGATCGCCTCGTCGACATGGCCTGCCGTGGCGTCGTCATGGCTGGCCAGCACGATGCCGCGCTGATGGCAGGCGGCAGCGATGAAGGCGCGGTTCGGCTCCGAATTCGTCGCCGACTCCGCCATCCGCTTCTCGCAAAATTGCTGGAATTCGCGATCCGCCAGCTTCAGCTTGCGCTGGTAGTAGTAGGCATAGGTTTCCAAGTCGACGAACTGGCGCTGTCCCGGCGCATGGTCCATCAGCGACGCCAACTTGATCCGGTCATCGCCATCGAAGTGGGCGAAGGCGGCGAGGCAATCCGGCGCCGAAACCTCGCAGCGCAGATGGATGAAATGGTCGGCCCGCAGCCGGTCCTGCTGGACGCTGTCCTCGATCGCATCGGCCAGCTTGCGCATGTCGGCCGAATTCATGTCGGCGTCGTCGTCCATGCCGACGCGCAAGGCGTCGAGGACGGTGGTGATGCCGGCGGTCGCCACCTGCGCGTCATGGGCGAGAACGGCGGCGATCGGGTTCCAGCGCACCTTCGGCCGCGGCGCGTAGTGGCCTTCGAGGTGGTCGGTATGAAGCTCGACCAGCCCGGGAATGATGAAATCGCCGCCCATGTCTTCGCCGGTCCGGCCGGCGCCGGCATCGATCCCGGCGATCAAGCCGTCGCGCAGCACGATCGAGCCTTCGACGATCTCGTCGGCAAGCACGATGCGGGCATTGTTGAGAACGGTCTCGGCGGTCATTTCAGGCGATCCCTGGAGCATTTTTGGAACCAATCGGCGTCGCAAAAAGGCGGTTAAAACAAATAGTCATCTCAGGCAGTTCTTCTGGCCGGGCGGCGCCCGAGCGCGTGATGGGAAAGCACCATGAACGGGGCGCCAGGTTCAGTTTCGACAAACAGGGTCAGTGCGTCCACCGGCACCGGCCGTTGCAGGACCTGGGCAAACAGGCTGTCGATTGCTGCGCGAAGACGAGGGCTTTCCTGTGACGAGGCACGGCCGGATAGCGTCATATGGAACCGGAAGGTCTCAAAGACATAGGGGTAGCCCCACTGGCAGAGATTGCGGAATTCGTCCGGCTTCAGCGAATCGGGGCTGCGC
The DNA here is from genome assembly GCF_003997585.1 of Mesorhizobium sp. M5C.F.Cr.IN.023.01.1.1. Taxonomy (NCBI): domain Bacteria; kingdom Pseudomonadati; phylum Pseudomonadota; class Alphaproteobacteria; order Hyphomicrobiales; family Phyllobacteriaceae; genus Mesorhizobium; species Mesorhizobium sp. M5C.F.Cr.IN.023.01.1.1. The sequence continues at coordinate 12,691 of NZ_RZSU01000134.1, forward strand.
CGTTCGATCTCAGCCTCGCTCAGCGGCGCGCGAAAACGGTCGAAGTCGCGCACAACGTCGTCGGCGAAGCGGTTGAGCGCCGGCAGCGGTCCTTCCGGCACCAGGGCGAAGAAGCCGTCAATCTGGCTGACGACCAACCGCGGAATCGTCACCACCGGCGTCGTCTCGGCGAAATCGTCGAGTGCCGCGCGAAGCGCGGCTTCCGTTTCGTTCGAAGCCAGCCGGAAGGGCGCCTTCAGCGTCGCATGAAAACCGTAGCGGCGCGCCGAAGCGGTGTGGAAGGCGACTTCCGCCGCCGACAGCTCGCCCACCGCCTCGACGGGCCTGGTGGCGGCGCCGAACGGGTCGCGGCCGAGCCAATTGGCGGCGATCCGCGCCAGCGGTTCGTCCTGCCGGGGAGTGAAATAGATGGCGCACCGCATCGAAAGTCCTCGTCAACTCCCCGCTGCCATAGGCGATTTGCATGACGAAATGACGAAGCTGATGATCGCTCCTGGTAACAAAGTTGTTCAGGCGGGTCATTAGCCGACAATTTTTTCGGCTTGGGCCAGTTGCCGGCCGGAAGGGAGCGCGATCAGGCCTTCATCAGCCATTCGTGCTCGGGCGCGTTGTGAAATTTCCATGTCCGCTTCGGCCCCGCCATGACGTTGAGGTAGTAGAGGTCATAGCCATGGCAGGCGGCGCAAGGATGATAGCCCTTGGGCACCAGCACGACATCGCCGTCCTCGATCGCCATCGTCTCATCGAGCGAACGAGCGCCTGTCCGGTCGGCATCGGTGTAGACGCGCTGAAAGGCAAAGCCCTGCGGCGGGTTAAGGCGGTGGTAGTAGGTCTCCTCGAGATAGGACTCGGCGGGCAGATTGTCCTGGTCATGCTTGTGCGGCGGATAGCTCGAGGTGTGGCCGCCCGGCGTGATGACCTCGACCACCAGCAATGAGTCGGCCGGCTTGCCCTCCGGCAGGATGTTGGTGACATAGCGCGTGTTGGTGCCCTTGCCGCGAACCTCCTGGCCGAGATCCTTCGGCGCAATGACGCGGACGGGCAGGCCGCCGCCAAGCCCCGGCGCCGAGCAGACCGCGAGTTCGAGATCGGTGTCTGATGTCACCGACCAGTCAGAGCCCTGCGGCACATAGACCGACCACGGCTTGCCTTCGAAGGGCGACATGCGTTCGCCGAGTAGGCCGAGATCCTTGCCGCCGGCCGTCGCCTTGCCCTTGCCGGTGACGAACACCAGGCAGACTTCACGGTTCGCGGTCTGGCCGGAGGCTGTTTCGCCTGGCCGCAATCGATGCAGATCGAAACCGACATAGGTCCAGCCGGCGTTTTGCGGCGTCACATGGGCGACGCGGCCATGTCCCTTATCGGTCTTAACCAGCAGTTTCGACATCGCGCTTCATTCCTTTGGTTCGGTATCGGCCGAAGCCTTGCCGCCGTCGGCCGGCTTATAGAGATAGAAGAACTGCCAGACGGCATAGCCGGCGAAGCCGAGCGCGATCATGCCCCAGAACGGCGCGCCGGTGGCAAACTCGACCACGGCCCAGCCCAGGCAGACCGCGACGATGGCAACGCGCCGCCACAAGGGCCGGAAGAACGGATGCTCGGAGTCCTTCATCGGATCAGCCCTTCGCCGGGAATACTGCATTCAAGCATTGGGGAAGCCCTGCGTTTCAACGGTGTAGCCGGCAGCCGTCATCACCCGCATCAACTCCTTGTAGCCGACTTGCGCCATCTTGAGCGGCGGATTCGTCTTCGGGTCCTGCTCGGCCTCGACGACGAACCAGCCTTCATAGCCGTAGTTCGCCAGCCTTTCCACAATGGCGCCAAAATCCAGCGAGCCGTCTCCCGGCACCGTGAAGGCGCCGAGCGCCACAGCGTCGAGGAAGGATTGCTTCTGGCGGTCGAGTTTCTCGATCACCTCCATGCGTACGTCCTTCACATGCACATGGTTGATGCGCCGGTGATGATTGTCGATGGCGCGCAGCACATCGCCGCCGGCAAAGGCCAGGTGACCGGCGTCGAGCAGCAAGGGAATGCCTTCTCCCGAGTAGCGCATGAAGGCGTCGAGCTCGGGCTCGGTCTCGACGACCGCCGCCATGTGATGGTGATAGGAGAGCGGCATGCCTTGCCCGGCGCACCATTCGCCGAACTGCGTGAGGCGCCTCGCATAGGCTTTCATCTGGTCGTCCGAAAGCCTGGGCTTGGTGGCGAGCGGCTTCGAGCGATCACCCTGGATGGAGCGGCCGACCTCGCCATAAACGATGCAAGGCGCGTTCACCGCCTTGAACAGATCGATCATCGGCTGGATGCGATCCTTGTTCTTCGCCATGTCTTCGTCGACGAGCGTCCCGGAGAACCAGCCGCCGCAGAGCGTGACGTCGGCCTCTTTCAGGATGGGCAGCATGATTTTCTGGTCACTGGGAAAACGGCGGCCCATTTCCATGCCGGTGAAGCCTGCCGAGCGCGACTGGCGTAAGCACTCCTCCAGCGACACGTCATCGCTGAGCTCCACAAGATCGTCGTTCCACCATGCAATGGGGGACATGCCCAGTTTGGCTTTCAAGTCGTCACTCCAATGTCAGTTTCGTGTCCACCCTCCCCC
>NZ_RZSU01000135.1:0-15262 GCF_003997585.1 Mesorhizobium sp. M5C.F.Cr.IN.023.01.1.1
CCTCAGGTTTGGCCGGCTGCGGGTCGGGCACCAAGGTAACGTTCATCGCGCCCGGGACCTGACCATCCAAGGCGCTGCCGACTACGTTGGCGCCGGTTTGATCGGTGCCTTCCAACTGGATTGCGTCCTTCGAATCGAATGTACCGGCAGGTGTGATGAGAAAAGCGGCCGCCACCGCGGCATGAAACAGGCACGAGGCGATGATCGCCGCCGTCCATTTGCGGCTCATGGCTGACGGCCGGGCCGGCGCAAGCGGTTCGGTCGGCGCAAGCGCCAGTTCGCCAGTGGCCTCGGGGAGGGGATTGATTTTCTGCATGGCTAGCGACGAGACCTGCCGCGACCGGCGCGCACTTGTCAAATCAACATCATTTGCCCCTAGCGGCAACAGGCCGGCCTCGTACCCGCTTCCAGTCTGTCTTCTCAGACCCCGAAGGCGATGCCGGTCTTGGTCTCGGTCTTCAGTCCCCGCATGCAAGCGCCCGGCTCGATGCCGGTGCCCGCGCATTCGGTCGCGCTGTTGATCAGCACGCGGCTGACCTTGGCGCAGTCGGCGCCGGCAAGATCGAAACGCGTCACCTTGGTCTTGCCTGCCGGCAGATCCTTGAAGTCGAGCACGGTCAGCCGGTCGACGACGCCGGCCTCGTTGAACAGCGCGATCTCGAACGCTGCTTTCGAGAGGTCGGCGCCGAGAGTGTTGTTGACCACAAACGTCAAACGGCAGCCCTTTTCGGAAGCCTGCGCACCATTGAGTTCAAGCGTGAGAGCAGGGATCGGCCCGGACTGTTGCGCCCACGCCGGACCCATCACAAGCGGCATGGCCAGCACCGAGATCAGCAGGCGAAGCGATGCCGTCAAGCTTGTCATTGTCGTCAGCCTCCAAATCGCATTGTCGCCGCCAGCTTGAGCGTGACGCCGGGCTCGTAAATTACACTCGTGGCCGATGCATTCAACGGGTTGGTGTATTTGACGTCGAACAAATTGTCGGCGCGGAAGTCGACCTTGAAATTGTCGGTCGCCTGGTAGCTGGCGAAGGCATTGACCAGCGTGTAGTCCTTGGCCACTGGATTGCCCTTCGGCTTGCCATTGTACTGCACCTCGCCGCCGACGGTCAGCTTGTCCTCCAGAAAGCGGAAGCCGAGTTGCGCGGTGACCTGGGAAGAGGGGACGGTGACAAGGTCTGCCCGCTCGCCGTCATAAGAGATGGTGTGGCCATCGATGATCGAGGCGGAAAGCCCGGCGAAACCCCAGCTGGCGTCATATACGCCTTCCATTTCAAAGCCGCGGATCTTGGCTTCTGCAAAGTTCTGGTACTGGAAGCAGATCGGGATGCCGGGGCCGAACGGGCAGCCGCTGGTCGGGTCGAATGCCGACAGGGTGACGCCGTCGATGTAGTCTTCGACATCGTTGTTGAAGTAGGCCGCCTTGAAACGAAACGCGTCGCCGGCTTCGAGGATGTCGTCCAGCTTGTGGTTGACACCGAATTCGACGGTCTTGCCGATTTCAGGTTTCAGATCGGGATTGGGGAGAAACGGAAAGCTGACGCCTGCCGGATGGTTGCCACTGATGAGGGTTTCAGACAGCGACGGAGAGCGATATCCCTCCGCATAGGTGCCGTAGAATTGCAGCCCCGAAAGGCTGGCGGTTTCGAACGGCGAGACGCCGACGGTGATGCGCGGCGACAGCCGGTCGCCGGAAGTTTCGCCGACATCGCTTTCGAGCTTGTAGCTGTCGTAACGCAGCCCGGCGATGACTTCGAGCCAGTCCCAGGTGAGCTTGTCCTGGATGTAGGCGCCGGAAACGTTTCGCTTGCCCGAAGGGGTGTAGAAACTGGCGCCGCCTGCGGCACCACCCGTCTCGACGTCGTCGCCAACCCAGTCGCCACCGTAGGTCAGCTCGTGCGCAATACCGGCGGTGTCGAAACGCGAGGTGTTCCAGATGTCGATACCCGAAGTGCCGATATCGAAAGTCGACATCGAACCCACCGGCAGGACGATGGGAAGACCGGTGACCGGATCAAACCGGTTTTGCGGAACGAGGCTTGTCATCTCCAGCTTGGTCTTGTTGTAGGAAGCGTTGACGTGGAGATCGAGCCAGCTCTTGTCCTCATCGGTGATGTTGTAGCGCGCCGTGAAAGTATTCGCCTCCAGGTCGACGTCATTCACCGGCGTGCCGCCGCTGATCTCGTTCCAGCCGTCGCTCGTGCCATTCCAGCCCAGCTTTAGTTCGCTGTTTTCAGTGGGGCGGATGGTTGTCTTGAGAAGACCGCTTAGGACGTCGAAGCCGGTGCCGTTCACCGTATCGCCGCCGCCATCCTTGTAGTCGTCATAGTCGCGATAGACGATGTTGCCGAGGACATCCCAGTTTTCGTTGAAACGGTAGGCGCCGGCGGCGCTGGTCGTCCAGCCTTCGCCATTGCTCTCGTAGCGCCCGGTCGCGGACGCCGCCCATGTCTCGCCGTCGCGAAGATAGTCTTCCGCGTCCTTGGTCTCGAACAAGACGACGCCGCCGATGGCGCCCGAGCCGTAGGTGTTGGCGACCGGGCCGCGGATCACGTCGACGGATTTGATGAGCTCCGGGTCGATATAGAAGGTGGATTGCGTGCCGTGGTCGGAGCGCTGGAAATTCTGCCGCGCACCGTTGACGATCACCGCGACGCGGCCGAAATCCTGCAAGCCACGGATATTGATGCTGGAGCTGACGCGCCTTGCGTCTGCCTGGACCGCTACACCCGGCACACCCAACAGCATTTCGCTTGGCGTCGTCGCCATTCGGCGTTCCAATTGCTCCTGATCGACATGGCTGACCGAAGCCAGGGATTCGATTGCCGTCTCGCCGGTGCGGCTGATGACCAGGATCTGGTCGAGCAACGTTGCGCCTGCCGGGGCCGGCGCAGCCTCTTCAGGCGGCTGCGCCTGTTCGGCCTGCTGCTGGTCTGCTGTCGGTTGGGCTGCCTGTTGAGCATTGGCCGGCGGGGTGAGCAGAGCGATCGCCGCAGCACCCGCCAGCAATGCCGCCATGCCCTTTGCCATTGATCGATGCGCCGGACCCCTATGCTCCGGATCTGGGCTGCCATTCGCCAGACCCAGCCGTCCCCAATTCGCCAACCCCATGCCCCAACTCCAAAATTCCAGGTTCGATGCTGGCTGGCGTGGCGCTTGCTGGCATTTTTCGTGGTGTCCGGCGTCTTAAATCTTGACTCACTTAGTCCGGTATTGCACTGACTAATAAACATGATTATTCAAGTCAAGAAATGAATCGGCATTTAACGCCAGCATCGAGCCAGCCGACCAGCCCCGCCCAGGAGAGGGATCGAACCAGATGAACACGCACAATCCCAAAGACTTTCGGCCCAATGACTTTCGCTATCGCGTCCGCCGTTCCGACGACAATTCGGCTCGTTTCGACCGGGTTCCGTTGACCGTGAGAACCCTGTCCAGCAACACGCTTTTCCAGGGCGAGCACGAGATCGGCATCGAGCATCACGGAGCGCTCTATCGGCTGAAGATCACCCGTCAGGGCAAGCTCATCCTCAACAAGTAGGTAATAAGATGGACCAGCGCGTAAAACCCGCTCCGCACGAGATCCGGCGGGCGCGGGCAGACAATCCGAAGACGCGCGAGCGCGATCTCGCCGCCCAGCTTGGCATTTCGGAGGCCGAGCTGGTCGCTGCGCATTGCGGCGACGGCGTCTTCCGCGTCGAGCCGCGCGTCAACGACCTTCTGACCGGCCTCGAAGCCGTCGGCGAGGTCATGGCGCTGACCCGCAACGAAAGCGCTGTGCACGAGAAGATCGGCGTCTACGACAAAGTCGTCACCGGCACCCACAATGCCATGGTGCTTGGCGAGAACATCGACCTGCGCATCTTCCCGAAAGTCTGGGCGCACGGCTTTGCCGTCGAAAAGCGCGACGGCAGCGATATCAGGCGCAGCCTGCAGTTCTTCGATGCGGCAGGCGCGGCGGTGCACAAGGTGCATCTCAGACCCGCGTCCAACCTCTATGCCTATCAGAAGCTGGTGGCCGAACTCGAATCGCCGAACCAGGAGTCAATGGTTGCGATTCCAGAGGGGGTCGCGACTTCAGAGGGGGGTGCGATTTCAGGCGGGCTCGAGAGCGAGGCCGAGCCTTCCGACGCTTCCGCTGATGTCGACGATCTGCGCGACCGCTGGAGCCGGCTGACGGACGTGCATCAGTTCTTCGGCATGCTGAAGACGCTGAAGCTCGACCGCCGCCAGGCGATGCGCATGGTCGGCCAGGATTACGCCTGGCTGCTCGACAACGATGCCGTCAGTGCCATGTTCCATCATGCCGCCGAGGGCGAGATGCCGATCATGTGCTTTGTCGGCAATCGCGGCTGCATCCAGATCCATTCGGGCCCGATCAAGTCGATCAAGCCGATGGGACCATGGATGAACGTGCTGGACGAGACCTTCCACCTGCATCTGCGAACCGATCACATCCAAGAGGTCTGGGCCGTGCGCAAACCGACCAAGGACGGCCATGTCACGTCTCTCGAAGCCTATGGCGCCGACGGCAAGTTGGTCATCCAGTTCTTCGGCAAGCGCCATGAAGGCGAAAGCGAGCGCGAGGACTGGCGGTTTCTGGCAGAAAACCTGCCGCGCATTCCAAGCCCGACCGCAGCCTGAGGACAACGACAGTGGCTCCTTTGCTTGAACGGGCGGGTGTTTTCAGAATGGTGCTTGGGGCCACGATCGGCCTTGCCCTGGTCTTTGCCGCATTGCTGCCGACCCGTGCCACCGAGGGCACGGAGGTCTTTGCGGACCCCTCGAGGATTGCCGCCATCGGCGGTTCGATCACCGAGATCGTCTTTGCGCTCGGCGAGCAGGATCGGCTGGTCGCTCGCGATTCGACCAGCCGTTATCCCGAGGCGGCGCTCAAGCTGCCGGATGTCGGCTACATGCGCCAGCTGTCGCCGGAAGGTGTCCTGTCGGTCAATCCGTCGGGCATCCTGGCGCTGCACGGCAGTGGGCCTAAGCAAGCCGTCGACGTGCTGAAGAAAACGAGCATTCCGTTCATCGAGGTGCCCGAGCGCTACGGCCATGAAGGCATTCTCGAAAAGATCCGCATCGTCGGTAAGGCGCTTGGCGTGGACGCCAAGGCCGATGCGCTGGCAGCCGAGATCGATGCCAAGCTGAAGGCCGCCGAAAAGCAGACATCCTCGATCAAGGACCGCAAGCGCGTCCTGTTCGTGCTGTCGATGCAGGGCGGCAAGATCCTCGCTTCCGGCGGCGACACTGCCGCCGACGGCATCATCAAGCTTTCCGGCGGTGTCAACGCGGTTGACGGCTTCTCCGGCTACAAGCAAATGTCCGACGAGGCTGTTATCACCGCCAGGCCCGACGTGATCCTGATGATGAACAATGCCGGTCCTGCCGCATCGGATGACGAATTGTTCGCGAACCCGTCCATTCTGTCGACACCGGCGGGTGCCGCGCGCAAGGTGATCCGCATGGATGGCGGCTATCTGCTCGGCTTCGGGCCGCGCACGGCCGACGTCATCCACGACCTTGCCGCCGCGCTTTATGGCGGGCAGGCCGCGGACTGAGCAGGCACCCAATGGTGGATCAATCGATCGCTGGTGCGGGCACTATGGCGACAGCATCCGTCGGCGACCGTTCGGGGCGCGCGCGCATCGTCATCCTGCTTTTGTGCCTGGGGCTTGCCGTTGCCGTGCTGCTGTCGCTGACCTCAGGCGCATCCGATGCCTCGGCCGTCGGCGTCGTCGGCGACTGGCTGTTGGGTGCAGCACCCGGCAATGCGGCGCTGAGCGCCCGCGACCGCCTGATCGTCTACGACATCCGCCTGCCGCGCGTCATCCTCGGTGTGCTGATCGGCGCCGCACTTGCCGTCTCCGGCGCGGTCATGCAAGGGCTGTTCCGCAATCCGCTGGCAGACCCCGGTCTCATCGGCGTTTCGGGTGGATCGAGCCTCGGCGCGGTGGCCGTCATCGTGCTTGGCGCCACGGCGCTGGCACCGATAACCTCGGTGCTGGGCACACTCGCTCTGCCGCTGGCGGCGTTCTGCGGCGGGCTGGCGACGACATTGGTGCTTTATCAGGTCGCCACCCGGCACGGCCAAACCTCGGTCGCCACCATGCTGCTCGCCGGCATTGCGCTGGCGGCCCTTGCCATGGCGCTGACCGGTATCCTGATCTTCATGGCCGACGACCGGCAGCTGCGCGACTTGACCTTCTGGCAGCTTGGTTCGCTCGCCGGCGCAACCTGGCAGAAGATCGGCTCCGTCGGACCGATCATAGTGCTGGCGCTGGCGGCGATGCCGTTTCTGGCGCGCGGCCTCAACGCGCTGGCGCTGGGCGAAGCCACCGCCGGCCATCTCGGCATCCCGGTGCAGCGGCTGAAATACACCGCCATCATCGGCGTTTCGGCGGCAGTTGGGGCATCTGTCGCCGTCAGCGGCGGCATCGGATTTGTCGGCATCGTCGTGCCGCATTTGCTGCGCCTGGCTATCGGCCCGGACAATCGTTATTTGCTGCCGGCGTCGGCCCTGCTCGGCGCTTGCCTGCTGCTGCTGGCCGACGCCGTCGCCCGCACCATCGTGGCGCCGGCCGAGCTGCCGATCGGCATCGTCACCGCGATCGCCGGCGCTCCGTTCTTCCTCTGGATCCTGCTGCGCAAGCGTGGGGTCATTGATCTGTGAGAGGGGGACCTGTGAGAGGGCTTTTCATGATCGAAGTGCGGGCATGATCCAAGCGCGGGATGTCTCGGTGGAGATCGGCGGCAAGCGTATCGTCGCCAATGTCGATTTCGACATGCGGCCCGGCGAAATGGCGGCCATCGTCGGTCCCAACGGTTCGGGCAAGACGACTTTCTTGAGGGCGTTGTCCGGCGATCTTGCCTATTCGGGAGAGGTCACCATCAACGGCCGCGAGCTGTCGGTGATTAAGCCGGTCGAGGCAGCGACGATGCGGGCCGTGCTGCCTCAGGCGACGACGCTGTCCTTTCCGTTTACTGTGCGCGAGATCGTCAGGCTCGGCCTGCTCGGCGGGCGCTCGGGCGCACTGGCTGGCGAGGACGAGCGCCTGCCCGAACGGGCGCTGGCGCGCGTCGATCTCGACGGCTTTGCCGGCCGGTTCTACCAGGAGCTTTCGGGCGGCGAGCAGCAGCGCGTGCAGTTGGCCCGTGTGCTCTGCCAGGTCTGGGCGCCGGTCCTCGACGGCAAACCGCGCTATCTCTTTCTCGACGAGCCGGTTTCCAGCCTCGACATCAATCACCAATTGATCATCATGAACATCGCCCGCGATTTCGCCACAAGGGGCGGCGGCGTGGTCGCCATCCTGCACGACCTCAATTTGACGGCCATGTATGCCGACCGGATTTTCGTCATGCATCGCGGCAGGCTTGCCGCCACCGGCTCACCGCAGGACGTGCTGAGCGACGATCTGATCGAAAAAGTCTTCGATTGCCGGCTGAGGGTCGGCGTGCTGCCCGCCGGAGACATGCCGTTCGTCCTGCCGCAGTCCGCGGCGTAGGTCTGTTGATATTCAGCCGGCCTGCAAAATGACGCCCCTGCGCTTGCGGCATTGACGCGTCAATTGTCGAAGTCGGCGCCGCCCCTCATTGCCCTGCCGGGCATTTCTCCCCGTGAACGGGGAGAAAGTAGCTGGCCGCAACGCTGGCGTCCTTCTTGCAATGTTGGAGGTTGGCGAAACCGTCGATGACATTGTCCCTCTCCCCATCACTATACGGGAGAGGATGCCGGCAGGCAGGTGAGGGGCAGCGCAAGCGCTCGGAGGCGGCAAGGGGCGAATTCAAACCTTGGCGATGCGACACGAAAATCAGGCGGCAGGCGCCCGGCGTTCGAGCATGTCGATGCCGAGAAGGTGGCGCACATTCGGGCGCGCCGCCACCATGTCGGCGATCGTATAGCGCTCGAGCACGGCGAAGAAGGCGTTGAGCGCCTCGCGCAGCGCCGAATTCAGTGCGCAACTGTCGACCAGCGGACATTCGGCGGCATCGTTCTCGAAGCATTCAGCCATGGCGAAGCTCTCTTCGGTCACGCGCACGACGTCGAACAGTGTGATCGATTCGGCCGGGCGGCCGAGCCTGACGCCGCCGTTCCTGCCGCGCACGGTCTCGACCAGACCATGCTCGACCAAAGGCTGCAGGATCTTGAAAAGAAAGAGTTCCGACACCGAGTAGGCGGCAGCGATCTCCGGAATCCGGCTCAGCCGATCGGTATTAGCGGCGCAATACATCAGGATGCGCATCGCGTAGTTGGTCTGGCGTGTCAGCCGCATTTTATCCTCACGAAGCATTAGCTTAAGCCTAATATGGCCTATACCTTGGAATAATTCCAGACAAGCACCGCATGATAGGTGAATTTTTCTGTCAAGTTTGTGTGGGCGGTCGCGCAAACCATAATCCTGATATGGCGCGCATTCGGGTGGGCGGATTACTAAGTTAAGTCCGCGAGATCGACCAGGAGCAGTTCATCCATGTCACAATCAGCACCGGCTTTGGCATCCGCTCGGTTCGATGCCGACGCGGAGGCCAAGCTTTCGGCGCTTCGGCGCACCAAGTTCGTCGCCACCGCAGCGCTCGCGCTCTGCGTCCTCATCTTTGCGGTGGCCAAGTCGTTCGAGGGCCGTTTTGCCTGGCTGGGCTTCGTCGCCGCTTTCGCCGAGGCGGCGACGATCGGTGGGCTGGCCGACTGGTATGCGGTGGTGGCGCTGTTCAGACGGCCGCTCGGCCTGCCGATCCCGCACACCGCGATCATCCCGGAGAACCAGAATCGCATCGCCGACAATCTCGGCCGCTTCATCGAGGTCAATTTCCTGGCGCCCGAGCCGGTGCGCGAAAAGCTTGCCGAGGTCGACTTTTCCGCGCTCGTCGCCGACTGGCTGGCCGACCAGAACCGCGCCGCCGATCTGTCGCATTTCGTCGGCCGGCTGGTGCCGCAGACACTGGCGGCGGTCGAGCAATCCGGCCTGCGCGGCTTCGTCACCAGCCGCATGCTGGAGCAGATCGAAAAGGTGCCGCTGGCGCCGCTCGCCGCCGAGTTGCTGTCGGCTCTGACCGATGATCGCCGCCACCAAAGACTGTTCGACGAATTCACCAAGGTGGTCGGCCGCTTCCTGCGCGACGAGCAGGCGCTGGCGACGATGCGCGAGAAGATCCGCGAGGAACTGCCGTCGCTGTTCAACCTGTTTCGCGCCGACGCCTATCTGCTGAACAAGATCGTCGCCTCCGCCGGTTCGCTGCTCGACGAGGTGAGGGCCGATCCCGATCACCCGATGCGCGCCGAGTTCGACCGTTTTGTCCTGAGCTTCGTCGAGCGGCTGAGAACGTCCAAGCAATACGCCAAGCGCGCCGAGAAACTGAAGCGCGATTTCCTCGCCCGGCCGGAGCTGAAGGCGCTGGCCGGCGACATGTGGGCAAGCCTCAGCCTGTTCATCGAGCAGGATGCCAAGGCGCCGAATTCGATGATCCGCGCCCATCTCGCCAACATGTTCGTCGAGGTCGGCCGCCATCTTGCCGGCGACGCACAGATCAGGGCCGACATGAACCAGGGGTTCGTCGTAGCGCTGTCGTCTTTCGTCGAAAGCCAGAAGAGCGGCGTCTCGAAATTCATCGCCGATCAGGTCAAGCGTTGGGACCTTGCCCAGCTTACCAGGCTGATCGAGATGAACATCGGCAGGGACCTGCAATATATCCGCTTCAACGGCATGATCATCGGCGGCCTTGCCGGCGTCGTGCTCCATACCGCGGAACGGCTGTTCCTCGTCGACTGAGCCGCGATGTATTGCACCTCCGAATGGACCGTGAAGCTCTGGTGCCCTCCTTTTCAGGTGACGCATTCGCAGCAACAGGGGAGAAACCAGCATGGCAAAGCGATCGGATTCCGATTCCTTCATGGACATCTTCGGCAGGTTCGGCCGCGACCTGAAGCTGCCGAACGTCGATGTCGAGGCGATCCTCAACCATCATCGCAAGAACCTCGAGGCACTGGAAAAATCAGCCAGGGCAAGTGCTGCCGGAGCGTCGTCACTGCTCTCCAGACAACGCGAGATGCTGCAGGACACACTGGACGAGATCGCGGACATGGCGCAGAGCTACAGGGCGCCGGGCGATCCTCGGGAGTTGATGGCCAAGCAAACGGCGTTCGCCAGGAAATCTTTCGAAACCGCGTTGAAGAATGCCGGCGAGGTGGCCGAACTGGCCAGGAAATCCGGTAACGAATCGGTCGAGATCCTGCGCGACCGCATCAAAGAGGCGATGGCGGAAATTCGCAGCGGCTACGATAAGAAGTAAGCTGTTCCCAAGCAAAAGCAGGCGGACTTTTCTCCCGTCATTCCGGCTCCTGAAAGCCGTATTGTTGGTCGTTAGCCCCGGCGAGGCGCACAAGGTCCCTCTTGTCCGGATGAACCTGTTTGCGGCGCTGGACACAGGCATTGACGCGATCCGGCCGAGGATACCGCAGCGGAACACGCGGAGCGAATTGACAGAGGCGGCCGGTTCGTGGTCCGGAGGCAGGGCAAGCGATCGGGAAAGCAGGAATGACGCAAACACGGCTGAGGACGCCGCCGACCTACGAGCAGCTCAGGACGATGACAGGGCAGGAACTTGGCGTGTCGGAGTGGACGACGGTCGACCAGAGCCGCATCGACCAGTCCGCCGAATGCACGGGCGACCGCCAATGGATCCATGTCGATCCAGAGCGGGCGAAGCGGCAGAGCCCGTTTCGCGCCACCATCGCGCATGGCTATCTAACGCTGTCGATCATCGGCGCGCTGGCGCTCGATATGGGCATCGTGCCCGAAAACACGCAAGCCGTCTTCAACTATGGTTTTGACAAGGTGCGGTTCCTGGCGCCGGTCAGGGCCGGCGCACGCATCAGGCTGCGCATCACGCTTTTGTCCGTGGAGGACAAAGGCCCCGGCCAATATCTGATGAAGGCCGCCAACATCGTCGAGATCGAAGGTGAGCAGAAGCCGGCGCTGACCGCCGAAACGCTGGTTATGCTCTATGAGCGGCGCCGCAGGCGGGCAGGGGCGTGAGGGGCGAAGCGCCAATGCCACGCATTTTCGTGACAGCGAAAATCAACGCGACATCGCCTCTTCGAGCGTCCTGAAAATTCTCTCGTCTGCTGACTGCGCGACGTTGAAGCGCAGGAAACGGCTGGCAGTCTGGGACAGGCTGAACGCATTGCCGGGCGCCAGCACGACATTGGCCGACAAGGCGCGGCGGGCCATTTCAGCTGCATCCACGTTTTCCGGCAGGCTGCACCACAAAAACATGCCGGCAGGCTGGTCGATCCACGGCGTGATGCCGATTGCCTTCAGGCGGGTGCTTATCTCAGCCATGGCGCGTGAAAGCCGCGTGCGCAGCAAATCCACGTGCTTGCGATAGCTGCCGTCCTTCAGCAGCGTCAGCACCAGTTCGGAGGCAAGCCTGCCGCTGCCGAAGGACGTGGCGATCTTGAGGTCGGTCAGCCCTTCCATCCAGTCGCGCGGAGACGCGATGAAGCCGCAGCGCACCGACGCCGAAAGAGTCTTGGAGAAGCTGCCGATATGGACGACGCGACCAAGGCCGTCGAACGCCGCCAGCCTGGGTGCGGGCGTGTGTTCGAAGTCGGCAAAAATATCGTCTTCGATGATCGTCAGATCCGATTGGTCGGCGAGCTTGAGCAATCGATGGGCGACGACCGGCGACAGAATTGCACCCGTTGGATTGTGAAGCGCGGAATTGGTGATGTAGAGGCGCGGCCGGTGCTCGAGCAGCGCCTGCGCAAACAGCTCGATATCCGGCCCCGACGGCGTATAGGGAACGCCGACCACGTTGGCCCGGTGAGCCCGCAACAGGGCATGGAAGTTGAAATAGCAGGGGTCGTCCACCAGCACCGTGTCGCCCGGCTCGAGCAGGAACCGGCAGAGGAGGTCGATGGCCTGGGTGCCCGATTCCGTCAGCATGATCTGGTCGGGAGAGGCTTCGATGCCGTGCTCTGCCATGCGCCGTGCGAGCAGATGGCGCAGCGGCGGCAGCCCGAGCGGGGTGCCGTAATCCGTCAGCGTGACATCGTCGCCGCGTGCCATTGTCCGCAGCGCCCGGCGCAATCCAGCCTCCGGCATCCACGAGGCAGGCAGCCAGCCGCAGCCGGGTTTGAGCACGCCGTCGCCGGATTCCAGCGACTGGCGCGAAACCCAGAGCGGATCGACAGCACGGTCAAGCCTGGGGCCGATCTCGGCCAGTGACAAGGGAGCCAGCGGACCGGCGGCATAAAAACCCGAACCTGGACGCGAGCGAATGATGCCCTCCGCCGCAAGGCGCTCATAGGCTTCGACCACGGTGGATTTCGAAACCTGCCTGGTTTTCGCAAAAGCCCGGATCGAAGGCAATCGTGTTCCCGGTGTCAGGCTGCGCGCGGCGATCCTGTGCCTGATCGTCGCCATGACGCTTTCGACGAGCGTCCCGCTGCCCTCACTTGCCGTCGCCTGCTCGTCCATCCGTACTGCTCAGCCTACCATGACAGTTTTATCGAACTGTACCTCATTGTCTCTGGTGGCGCCATACGTCCGGCCCGATAGAGGGCGAGAACATCAGGAGCATGCGATGGACAAGACGGCGGGTGGCTGGATCAACGGATTTGTAGGCGTTCTGATTTTCAGCGGATCGCTTCCGGCAACGCGCGTGGCGGTGATGGATTTCGATCCGGCTTTCCTAACCGTCGCCCGCGCTGCCACGGCAGGCATTCTCGGCCTCGCGCTTCTGCTCATTTTTCGCCAGAAGCGTCCGGACCGACGAGATCTGTTGTCGCTGGCCATTGTGGCGCTCGGCGTGGTGGTCGGCTTTCCGTTGCTGACCGCGCTGGCGCTCAAGCACATCACCTCGGCCCATTCGATCATTTTCGTCGGCCTGTTGCCGCTGGCGACCGCGATCTTCGGCGTCATTCGCGGCAGCGATCGCCCCAAACCGGCCTTCTGGCTGTTTTCGTGCCTTGGCAGCGCCCTTGTTGCCGGTTTTGCGGTGACGCAAGGCGTTTCGGCCTCGCCGGTTGGCGACATGCTGATGCTGGCCGCAATCATCCTGTGCGGACTGGGCTATGCGGAAGGAGCCACGCTGTCCCGCAAGCTAGGCGGCTGGCAGGTGATCTCGTGGGCGCTGGTGCTGTCGCTGCCGGTCATGCTGGCTCTGACGCTCATCACCATGCCGCCGTCGCTCGAAAGCGTCGGCAAGGCCGCCTGGATCGGCCTGGCCTATGTCTCGCTGTTCAGCATGCTGATCGGTTTTGTGTTCTGGTATCGCGGACTGGCGCAAGGCGGCATTGCTGCGGTCGGACAGTTGCAGCTTCTCCAGCCTTTCTTCGGTCTTGGGCTGGCAGCAATGCTGCTGCGCGAGCAGGTCAGTCCTGCCATGATCGCGGTCACCGCTGCCGTCGTGCTTTGCGTGGTCGGTGCGAAGAGATATGCGAGATAGGCGCCGGCCCTTCTTCCTTCCCCCTTGTGGGAGAAGGTGGATTGGCGCGCAGCGCCAAGATGGAAGGGGGGTGTTGGAAGGATCGCCATCCGTGCCAAGCTGGAGCACGCCTCATCCGTCGCCTTCGGCGACACCTTCTCCCACAGGGGGAGAAGGGAGAGCCGACTTGGCTAGAACTTTGTCACCACGCCAATGCCGATGCCTTCGAAACCGCCCATCGCCATCAAGGCCGCGGGCGCCTCGTCGAGGCTGATCCGCTTGCCGACCAGCAGTTCGGGCTTCAGCTTTCCGGTGCGGATCATTTCCATCATCGCCTGGTAACGGTGAGCCTGCATGCCGTGGCTGCCGCGGATTTCGAGTTCGAAGGCAATCACCTTGTCCATCGGAATCTCTGGCCTGGCGTGATCGCCGAGCATCAGGCCGACCTGCACATGGCGACCGCGCCGGCGCAGATTCGCGATCGAGTTGAACGAGGTCGTCGGGTGGCCAAGCGCGTCCATCGACATATGCGCGCCGCCATTGGTGATCTGCTTGACCGCCTTGACCACATTCGGCGTCTTCGACGCATTGATCGTCGCCACCGCGCCGATCTTGCTGGCGAAGTCCAGCTTCTCGTCGGTCAGATCGATGGCAATCACGTTGGCACCCATGGCGCTGGCGATCATGATCGCCGACAGGCCGACGCCGCCGCAGCCATGCACGGCCACCCATTCGCCGGGCGTCACCCGGCCCTGGTCGACAATGGCGCGGAACGAGGTGACGAAGCGACAGCCGAGACTGGCGGCGGTGGCGAATTCCATCTCGTCCGGCAAGCGGACCAGATTGGTGTCGGCATGGTCGATGGCAACATATTCGGCGAACGATCCCCAGCCGGTGAAGCCCGGCTGGGACTGATGCTCGCAGACCTGATGGTTGCCGGAGCTGCATTCGAAGCAGCGGCCGCAGCCGACGGCGAACGGCACGGTGACGCGCTCGCCGGCCTTCCAGCGGGTCACTTGGCTGCCGGCGGCCACCACGACGCCGGCAAGCTCGTGGCCAGGCACATGCGGCAGGCGAATGCCATCGTCATGGCCCATCCAGCCATGCCAGTCGCTGCGGCAGAGACCGGTCGCCTCGACCTTGATGACAACGCCGCCCAGTGCCGGCTCCGGATCGGGAACAGTCTGGATCGTCGGCGTTTCGCCGAATTTTTCGAAGACAACGGCTTTCATCGGCAATTCCTCACGCTTTAATCCAACTCGCTCTATTCAGCATCGATCTGGTTCGCCGGCGCGGCCTTTTGAAAGGCCGGCACCGCCATGCAGGCGGCGTGGACACGTGTGATCGTCGGGTAGGGCGTCAGGTCGACGCCGAAACGCGCATTGCTGGCGACCTGAGCCACCAGGCAGATGTCGGCCAGCCCCGGCGTGTCGCCGTGGCAGAATGTCCCGGTTTCGGGCGAGGAAGCCAGAATCTTTTCAAGCGGCTGGAAGCCTTCGTTCACCCAGTGCCGGAACCAGTTGACGACGTCCTCGTCGCCAGCGCCGAACAGGGTGCGCAGTGAGGTCAGAACGCGCAGATTGTTCACCGGATGGATGTCGCAGGCGATCATCTGAGCCAGCATCCTGACGCGGGCCCGGCCGAGCGCGTCCTGCGGCAAAAGCGGCGGTTCGGGCCGGGTCTCGTCGAGAAATTCGATGATCGCCAGCGATTGCGTCAGCAGCGTGCCGTCGCCGAGGATCAGCGCCGGCACCAGCCCTTGCGGATTGACCGCGAGGTAGGCGGGCTCGAGATGCTCGCCGTGGCGCAGATGATGCGGCACGTATTGGTAG
>NZ_RZSU01000136.1:0-15193 GCF_003997585.1 Mesorhizobium sp. M5C.F.Cr.IN.023.01.1.1
CTCGCACTCCCCTCCCCGACCACGGCCGCCGCTCCGTTTCACGATACGGGGTCACTTCAGCCTGTCGTCATTGTCGGCAAGTCGAACGCCGTAGCCAGGTCCTGGACCATCCAGCGAGAAGGCGACGGAGAACCGGCCTGCGGCGGGTTGGCGATTTGCCGATTGATGATGCTGATAGGCGGCCGGGGCTACGAAGGCCGCGTTATCCGGCAACTCTAAAGTGGCGGTTCGCACAATCTTTATGCTGCGCACGCTACGGCAGGCCCTGCCCCAGCGCGCAACCCCAAAGGGTTCTCCTCTGCGCTTCGCTCCGTTGCGACCGCTGACGCGGTGCACTTGGCAGTTCCAGCCGAATTCGAGCTTCGCGACTGCACACAACCACTTTGGAGGATCTACCTCATGAAAACGCTCGTAACCTTCTGCCAGAAGACCGGCCGCCGTCTTCGTCGGTACATCAACCGGCAAATCGCCAAGCTGTCCCATAAGGGCGGCCAGCTTAAAATCTCCGTCGCCTTCTTGCTTCCGTTCCTCGCCAAGGTCGAGGTCAGCTATCAGGTGCAGTTCGACGAAATGGCCGACAACGACAACAAGCCGAAGTGACCGACGGCGCCGCGCCCTGCCAAGCAGGGCGCGGCTTCCTGCCGGCTGAAGTGCGCAGCGAAGACGAGCAGGACGGCGATTGACGATGACATGAAGGGTTCGGCTTGACTCTTTTGTTCTTATTTTGTTCACTGTGGCATGCGCACGAAAGAGAGGTGCCCAATGTACAAGGAAACTCCCCTGACAGTGGCTGAGGAAGTCGCACTGCAGCATGCGGCCGAAAAGCTGATTGCACTCCACGGCGGCGACATGCTGAAAGCTCTCAAGGCCGCGATGCTCCACAACGGCTATCTCGAAGGCCAGATCGAACAGATCGCCGAAGCAGTTCCGGGGCTCATCAATATCCACTACGACGGCCCCATGGCTTCGAACTAGGCAGCCTGATGCATGCCGAGAAATTATCCGACCAGGATGACGATCTGGAGCGCGACGTCGACGCCGTCATCGTCTCCTGTGACGGCGACGCGAGAGCCGCGGTTCGCGCACTGATCGTGCAGGTCGCCTACCTGGAGCGCGAGATTCAATATTTTCGGGGTCGCGGTCTCCTCAGGCTTCAGCCGGCAGTGGCATCACAAGAGATGGGAGATCGAAACTGATGCCGGGTCGGAGGATGGGTGAGCTCTCTTACTCAGCGATCGACCGCGCCTACCCATATCAGGTGGCACTGCCAGACGACATTTGCTGCATGCACAACCTGACCTTGATCATGGAATTTTGCAAGACACGCGGTCTCAACCATCTGACGCGACTCGACACGGCAGTCTGGCCGAACGGCAAGCAGGAGCACTATCGCCTCCACTGCTTTGCCGATCTTGCATCCGCGGAGCCCTTCAAGGATCATTTCGGCGGGGTGATGTTCGATCCGAAGCGCGATCGCGAGAATGGTCGGGCACGAGGTGCATGGCACCGGAAGGATGAATACAAGAGGATTCTGGAAAGCGGCCCATTAAGAGTGCCGGAAATCTTACGGGAATAGATCATGTGCGGTCGTTACACTCGATATCTGTCCTGGTCCGAAATTAGCCGGCTTACCGGCTCACCACGGACTGGGAGCGGCAGCGCAACGACGCGCCGGCCTACAACATCGCGCCCACAGAGGAAGTTGTTTTCGTTACCGCCAGTGAGGACGGCAACCACAAACTGCGCGAGGGCCGATGGTGGCTCGTGCCCTGGTGGGCGAAGGAGATGCCGAAGGGCTCAATGTTCAACGCACGTTCGGAGACGGCCGACACATCCGGCGCCTTCAAGGATGCATTCAAATCGAAACGCTGTTTGATCCCGGCGGATGGCTTCTACGAATGGACGCAGAGCCCTGCCGACAAAGGGCGTGACCCCTGGTACATCTTTCTGCCAGATCACCGGCCATTCTCGTTCGCCGGACTGTGGGCCCACAAATGATAAACTCGGCATCACCAGCTGCACGATTCTGACCGCCCCAGCCCAAGATCCGATGGTCAGTTTGCACGACCGGCAGCCGGTGATCCTCGCTCCCGAGGTCTATGATGCATGGCTTGATCCAAGGACGCCGGGCGGCGAGGCCAAAGCTCTGCTTTCGCACGATCTTGACGACCAACTTCAATTCTATCGCGTCGACCGCCAGGTGAATTCGAGCAAGAACAAAGGCGGCGACGAGATGATCACGCCAATCGACATGCGAACCGCGTATGGGATCTGACAGATGAGCGACGATCCTTCATCACAACCGGTGCCGGCGTCGCGCGCGACAGGGATCTACGAACACTATTGCGAGCATCCGGGATGCACGAAGTGGGGCGGCTGGGGCTTTGCGCGCGGGAAACAGACGATTTGGTTTTGCCGGGAACGAAGACGGGGAAAGCTGAGGCCGGCTCAATATGAACGATAGGATCAACGGAAGCGTAGGGGTGGTTTTCACCGCTAGGCAAGGCCGCCGATAAAGCCGCTCAGCTCGTCGAGCCGCACCATCGAGAGCCGCACTCCGCCGTGACAGCCGCGCGCCCTGCAGACGGTTTCGCGCTCCAGCTCGTCGATGTAGAGAAATTCACGCTCCGGCGACGTGCAGACGATCGCCCGCGTGAGATAGTGGACGTGGCCGCATTTTTTGCAGCGCGCTTCCAGCTTTTGATTGTCGGCGAGGTCGCCGATGCGAATGTTTCGCTTCCAGCTTTTCACCAGAAATCCTCCGCTGAAGGAATGCGGGTATAGCTGATCTTGCCGCCTACGTGGCCGCCGGCGGGCGGCCGCCACTGGCCGAGACTGACGACCGTGCCGGCATAGCGCGTATTCAGATTGTCGATCGCCTTGCTGGCGTTTTCCCAACGCCGTCGCTGGCAATCGTCATTGAGCAGCAAATCGAGCTGGCGTTCATGTGATGGCGACAAGTCGTAGAGCGTGACGCCAATCCGAAAAATCGTCAGGCCGCGCGGGTGGTCCTTCCGTACCTGGTCCCACAGTTCCGAAAGCGCCGACAGCATGGCCTGATCGTCGTTGACGACCGGCAAATGGCGCTTTCCCATCCAAGACCCGTCTCGGATCGACAGCCAGAGCCACAAGCCCCCCGCATAGAAGTTTTCTCGCCTCAGCCGACGCGCCGCCTTGATCAGCAGCAGGCGCGAGATTTCGCGCGCGCCGCGGATCGTCCGCGACTCCGGCGGCAGCACGCGGCCATGTCCGAACATGCCACGGTTCGAGGCGGGTGCTTGGATGTCATAACCGTGCAGCGCGTACCAAAGGCGCTCTCCGGTAACATTGCCCCAAAGCTTGCGCATATGCTTTGCCTGGATATTGTAAAGCTGTTCCGTCGTGAAGATGCCGGCGCGATAGAGCCGCTTTGCCATGTTGCCGCCGACACCTGGAATGTCCTCCATAGTGACGGCGAGCAGCGCAGCCGGAAGGTCTTCCGGCCGCCAGATCGTTAGCCCGTCACCATATCGGCCGCCACCGCGCTTGCCAGCCTTGCAGGCAATTTTCGCGAGCTGCCGGTTGGCCGCAAACCCGATCGTGCAAGTGATCCATGGTCCGACATTTTCGGCAATCGTCGCTTTGATCTTCGCCGCCAGGGCGAGAGGGTCAGATCGGCCCGCCTCGTCGAGGCGGCACGTCAACTCATCGATCGACTTCGCCGTGTCGATCGGAATGACCGTTTCAATTTCCGATAAGAGCGCATTATGTGCCCGGCGATACAAATCCGGCTTCTGCGGAACTAGAACGAGATCCGGGCAAAGCCGCTTCGCCTCGTTGATCGGCATGACATTCTTAACGCCATACGCTTTCGCTTCGCGGCTGCATGCGATCACAGCCGTTCTGTCCGTTCCCTCGAAGGGAACGACACCGACCGGCCGACCGCGCAGACATCGGTCGCACTGCTGTTCGACCGACGCGAAAAAGCCATCGAAATCCAAATAGAGCCGTTCGATGGTTTCCGGCTTGCGCATGGCTGCTCCTGTTGCATGAACAAAAGCAGAACACCCGCTGCCGGTTCCCCGTCAAGAGGAATTTTTTCTTATGCGCAATTTGTCTGGCGCGCTCCTGCAGCATCCATGAATCGCAGCCCGCGATCAGTCAGGCCGAGAGACGTGCGGCTCCCCGCCGTCAAAACGGGATGCTGGACCACCGCAAGCTTATGATCGAGCAAAATCCGGACACGGCGCCACGGCAAATCGAGTTCTTCGCCGCACGCGATTAACTCCATGTCAGCCAGGGCATTGCGCCGTTGATCATCCGTCATCATAGGCGGCGCTGCATGCCAGTCTATCGAGCTCATTTAGTTCTCCAGACCTGATTTTTCAGCCGATTTCCTACCTGAGATATTCCGCGCCGGACAGCAATAGTGGGGCGAAAATCCGACGCTTGGTGCCCGAAACGAAATGCCTCTCGACCCCTCGTCGACCCCCTGAAGGGCGGTCAAAGGATAGTCATGACCCGGAGACCTGGCCATACGCGCGGGAAATGACAGCTTTGCGCCCGATTTCGGCCGTTCAGGTCGTCGTGAACGTCATCCAAAAGCTGCCTTTAAGGATTTGCAGGATTGGCGGTAGGCTCGTCGACCAGCTCAGCCCCCGCACCCTCACCACGGGGGATATCACGCAGCCCGCCCACTTGTTTGCTTTCGTGCAACGCGCCGACGCCAAAGGTCAGTAGTCACTCCGCTCGGCCTCGAGGACGCGGCGCGACCTTCGCCAGTCGATGCCGTCGCGGCCGCGTACGAGCGACATGCGTTTCGATCATTGCTCTGGAGTAATTGAGTCCATCTGCAGATTCCACAAGCATCGCCGGCTTCGACGCACTATCATGCAATAAACGCCTGAGTGCCGAGGGGGTGGCGGTGCCGATCGACTATAAGATCACCAAGATCATCATCAAGTGCTGGCGCGGGATCGACGCCCTGGAGCTGGACCTGCGGCCGGGGTTTCCGAATGTGCTGATAGGCGCCAACAATGCCGGAAAGACGGCGGTGTTGGACGCTATCGCGCTGGTGCTGAACTTGCCGGCGTTCGGAGGGCAATGGTCGCCGGACGTCTCGGACTTCTACTGCGACCAGAAGGGCAACCGCAGCGGCGAATTCCTGTTGCAGGTACTCTTCGATGCGACCGCCGAGACCGGCTACCCCGCCGTTAGAGGCGTCGGAACGCCGATATCCGTGCGGGGAGTCCAGGTCAAAGGGACGCTGAAGGACGGCAAGACGAAGCACCAGCGCACACTGCTCGACGAGAAGCTGCAGTCCATTCTCATCGCCCCTCGGACCGCCCTGGGCGCAGACGACAAGGCCAAGTGGAAGGATCATGGCGTAAACTGGATGCAGTACTACGCCAGGCTCGACGAGATCTCGGAGCACGCCCCCGAAGTGTGGCTGTTCCGGCCCCAAGAAATCGAGGCTTCGCTGTACGTCTGGAAGCGCGGGCCGATCGCGCGCTTGAGCCGGCTGCTCGCCCAGCGGTTCCTGACGGAGAATTGGAGCATCGACCGCGAGGACGGCAAGAAGTCCCCGATGCCGGACACGCTGTACCGCGCCCATGAGTTCTTCCAGAAGGCCGTCGAGATGTTCCCTTTCTGGCGCGAGGACATGAAGCCCAAGCTGGAGGATGCCATCGCACGTTATGTCGGGTCGCAGGCAAAGGTAGACCTACGTCCGGACGTTCAGTTATTCGAGGAGTGGATAGCGCAGCAATTGGCCATCTCGCTAGCCACCGATCCGGCAGGCGTCGTGACGCCGCTGAGCAGCATGGGTGAAGGCTGGCAGAGCATCGTGCGCCTGGCGGCGCTGGAGGCCTTGTCCCAGTACAAGTCCGAGATGAAGGAGCGCGTGATCGTCCTGCTCGAGGAGCCGGAGACCCATCTGCATCCGCACCTGCGCCGCAAGCTTCGAAAGGTTCTGGCAGAGTTGGCGAAGGCCGGCTGGATCGTGATGTATTCGACCCATTCCCCGGAGATGATCTCGTTCAATTCCGACCAAATCATCACCAGGCTAGTGCGTTCGGGGGGCAAGCTGACGGTCAACACCGTCCATACCGACAAGATCGCTGCGCCGGCCAAGCTGCAATCGAAGCTCGACGAGCGCGGCGCTCACGACTTCCTGTTCAGCGCCGGCACGGTCTTCGTCGAGGGCCGCGACGACGGTTTCGCCTGTCGCTACACCTTCGACGGAACCGGCGTCGATTTGGATGGTCGGTCGATCAGCATCACCCAGTGCAATGCCGTGAGCGTCATTCCCGCGTTCGCCGCCATCGCCAAGGACCTCGGCATCCGTTGGTGCGCCCTGACAGACGAGGACAAACTGCCTGCTGGTGGGATAAACCCCAAGACGGAGAGCGAGCGGAAGAAGATCGAGGCCTTGAGGACCAACAACGATATCCAGGTGCAGTGGCCGGGCAAGCTAGAGGCATGTCTGGGCATCGCCGCACCGGACAAGGCGGTGCCGGAAACAACGGAGCCGCTGATCGCGCATGCGGACTGGCGGACCAATCACCCCGACTACCATTCGACGGCCGCGGCCATCGCGGCTTGGATCGACCCGGCGCTGAAGATATAGGCGCCCGACGGCGAAGGGAGCCGAAACTCCAGTGGCGCCGGCTACAAGCTCTAGAAGTTGATAACTTTTTGGACGCGTTCGTAATGGCAACTCTCCGGCGAGTTGCGGAGGGTTGCCCGCAACTCATGGCGCTGGCAATGTGCCGCCGGGGAATACTGGGGGCGTGATGAAATATCATCTCGATCGTCGGCTGAGCTTGCTGACAGAGCCCGAGCACAAGGGGCTCTATAGCTGGGCAATCAATGAGGTCGACGATCAGGGCCAAGTAGTGGGGCGCGATCAGATTCCGTGGGTCTGGACGCTATACTTCACTGCGACCGAGATCACCATGAACGACCGGCTGACCGTCAAGGAGGCAAGGTCGGGCGAGGAAGACAAGCTCGATCAGAAGGCCGAGATCAGCCAGACGCGGGCCATACGCGCCGTCCTGCGCCCGGGCGACACGCGATCCGACGCGGACCGGTTCCAGCGTACGACGTATCGGATGTTCGGCACCGACCGCGTGCTCGATCGATTCCATCTCGATATCCAGGCCCTGCAGACCGAAGAGGAGACCGAGGTCTGCCAGGCTTGGGGCATGGTGTCCTATACGTCCGACGCCGATTTCCGGCGCGATATCGAGCCCGATTACGTCAGCTTCACGCTGATGGTGAAGCCGTCCACGTTCGAGATGTACGCGCGTCGGATCGCCGAAGGCACCGCCGATGAAGTGATCTTTGGCGTGGGGATGGTATCAGGGTTCTACTCAGAATGGTCGCCGGAGGTGCACACGCGCGACGTCAAGATCCTGGTGCCCGGGAACGATCAGAAGGTCGATCTGCCGATAGGGATCGAGTTTGAGGTACCGCGCCTAGGTCGCATCGGCGAAGCGAACCTCTACATCAACGCCAAGCGGGTGCTGTCCAAACCCACGACGAACGAGGACGACGGCGACGAACCGCAGACCACGCCGCTGGTCCGGCCGGAAGTGGTGGTGCCTCAGGCCGGCATCGATCCACAGACCGTCAAGCTGCTGCAGTCGCTCAAGGGTTCGACGCGCTGGATCATCGGCCTGCTGATCGTGCTCGTAATCGCAACCCTTCTGAAGAGGTGACGAGTTGGCCGACCGCGTCGTCTCCTTCGAGCCTATCAATGGCGGCATGGATGTCGATCGCGGCATTCGTCTGCTGATCCACACCGTCCAATCGGGTTACTGGTTGGAGGCCAAGCTGACGGAGAAGGCGATCGATCTTGCGCGCGAGGAAGATCCCGACTTCAGTCCGCCGACCGAGCCGATCGTGCTCGCGGACTACGATGCGGAAAATCGTATCCTGTTCACTTATCCGCGGACGCTCTACTTCGGGCGCCACTTCCTCGAGCAGAAGTATGGGCACCTCGGAACCATCATCATCGAAGGCGTCGATCCACTTGACCCACTCTACCTGCCCGGGACCGAGCTCTATTTCGAGGATTTCCCGACAGGCATCATCAAGGCGCCGCTGGCTGGGTTCGGTCTGACCCACGACATGCGTTTCATTGTCGATGCTGTCGAACGCCTAGGCTATCGTGAGATCGCGCTTACGATCTCGAACGAAGTGATCTCGAGCCAAGGCGTACTCTTCTTGCCCTACAAGACCTTCGACCTCATGCGGCGTGCGATCAATCGAACGCACAACGCGGCGCTTGCCGTGGCGAACCGCGCGAAAGTCGAGTACGTGCAGGCAACTTTGAATGTGCTGCTCGACGAGTTCTACGAGCTCCCGGTCGGTCCACCGCGGCGCACACTCGACGAAATCCTCGTCGAAAAGCTTATCGGTCGTAAGCGCTCTGCCAAGGCCGAGACAGTGACCGCGGTGAAGACCGTGCGGAAGTCGATGAGGTCGATGGCCCAGGCCGAACCCGCCGACCTGATGGACCTGCATCGAGAGATCGAGCTGGTCACGCTGGAAGAACTCATCGAGCGAATCGCCAAGAAGATCGAGCAGGCGACTCTGACTGAGAACCATTGGCAGGAATTCCTGACAGCGAACGCCTTCGTCCTGCAGCTCGCGTTCAATCTGCCCGCGTTGATGTTCGACGAGCAGGTGGCCGTGGGCGGCACGCGTTTCGACGGCGGCGGTGGCAAGGTTGTGGACTATCTGCTGCGCGTCGGCGGCATGGGCAATCTGGCGATCGTGGAGATCAAGAAGCCGGCGACGAAGCTCCTTGAGACCCGCCAGTATCGCCAAGGCCTGCATGCGCCGACGGCGGAGCTTTCGGGAGCCATTAGTCAGGTGCTGGACCAGCGCTATCGACTACAGCAGGAGATCAACAACAAGAAGATGGCGTCGAGGGTGTTTGACATCTACGCATATGCGGTGCCCGGCATCGTGATCGCCGGCGTAGCGCCCACTGATCCGGACCAGCAGAAGTCGTTCGAACTTTTCCGGAACAACCTGCGGGACGTGACGGTGATCACGTTCGACGAGCTGCTTTCTCGGCTCCGTGCGCTGCATGAATTCCTGAAGAGTCCGCCGAAGCCGGAACCGGGTCCAGCTCCTTCCGAGGACCTGCCTTGCTAGCGGCTCGCATCGCGCGTCTGCTCGCGTCGATCGTTTCCTCTCGGCCAATGGTGGCGGAAGGAGAGCTACAATTGGGACTTTCACTGTATGACCCGCGGCACAGGATCGAAGGACTTGGAATTCGGGCAAAAAGGTAAGCCCGAAGCGTGCATTAAGCCTCGGCAGATACCTCAGCCTGAGGTGTCGCGATAGGGTAAGAGAAGGAGCTTCAAGTCAATGAAGTCCTTGAGTGCTAGCTGATACTGGACTTTTGCGGCGAAATCTAAGGCATCCTTGCTGAAGTAGGACGTCGTCAACGTCATCGCGGCGGTGACCCGCTCATGCTGAGCGACCCCATACAGTGAGCGGACAACACCGACATCAACCGGGTTATCAGGAGCGTATCGCTTGCACTCGACGATGTATAGGAACGATCCAAACCCGTCTGCCTTTGCCAGGTAGAGGTCCTTGCCGCCGTCGCGCGTCTGCGGCGTGATGGTGACCTTGTAGCCCTGGCGCCGGAAGAGCTCGGCCGAGAGCTCCTCAAACTCGCGCGGTGTCAGCGCATGGACGAGATTTGGGTCTTTCCCGACCGCCTTTAAGAGAGCTTCGCTGACGAAGCGCACGTCGGAGATGATGGTCTTCTCTTCGTGACTGCCTTTAGAAAGGGGGTAGCCGCGAGAATCTACCAACCCCGGCGCCGCCAATGGGTTCAGTAGGTCAGCAAGCGAATCGAGGCTTCGAACTCGGCCTGTCTGCCATTGATCAGCAAGGATGGTGGCGAGTTGGGGCAGGCCCTGTGAGGCGGCCCAGAGCTTTGCGAGCGCTTCGCGCGACAGGGGCTGTCCGAGCCGTGCCTCGAATAGCCGGCTCATATCATCGAAGTTGAGCGGCGTGATATAAATAGATCGCCCGATGTCGAGCGGCGTGGTCGTCGTGAGGATCGTCGAGAAACGCCAAGGGCCTGATCCGAGACGGTTAATCCCCTCCAGTAGGTCGTGCTTTCCCATATGCTCGGCCTCATCGATGATGAGGAGGTTGCGACCTTTGGAAGCCCCGAAACGTTCGGCGATCGTATCGACTGCGTCGACGAGCAGCAACGATGGGTTGCCTATGAAGAACTCCACGGCACCGTCGAACATCGATGGATGCTCGTGCTGGAACGCCTTCAGAAGCGCGGTCTTACCAGTTCCAGGGAGGCCGATAAGTTCAACAATCGAGTCGTCGTCTCGTAAAGCGGCGAGAAGATTCTCCAACACGGGCGCATTCCGAACGTACCCGGGCGACAGAGGCTGTTTCCATTGTTCCTGCAAAGCGAGTGTCATTTGGTTTGACGTTACACCATCGGTCCAGCGCAAGATCAACCAAAGCCTGCAGGACGCCGCAGACTTCGAAGGTCTGTCTCCGAAACAAGCGACCTACTCGTTCGAGATTGCCAAGTCTACTCGGGGTCAGATCACTTCGATAGGCCCGAGCCGCAATGAACCGAGCCTGGCCGATGGGTTAGGGGCCGTCCTCCTTGATACGCCAATCGGCATCCAAAGGTCCCATCATTATTCTGGTGGGGTCATTTCCAGCCGCCTTCAGTTCAGCGTCAGTGACCAGAAATTTCCCAAATTTCCCATCTGGACCCGACAATGAGGTCACAATCCCATCGGTCAACAATATCTGAGACGGATCTGTTGAAGTCTGCCTCCCGATGAATTGAGCGAGCCGTTTGTTATCATGGTTCGCCTCAAGATATGGGTGATAGAAGTGGGGGATGTGTGCCTGCACTATCACTGCCCTCAGTGGCTCATTCCAGAAATAGGTTACCCTGGCTGCTCGGTCGTCCAATACTGTCTGATCATAGAACATCCTTGCAACTACCTCCGAGAACTGCTGCGGGTGCAGAATTTCGTTGGCGAGGAATTCGTAAGTGGAATGCATGAACTCCCGGTGCAGGCCGCCATCGAAGACACAAACAACACCCAGGTTTCCAGACCGCAACGCCACACCAAGTACGGCCGGATTGTCCGAGAAGTCGAAAGCCTCGAAACGATCGTCGCTCGTGTCGATCCGAAACCTGTAAAGGGAGAACGGATTGCCGTAGAGTGCCGGGTCGGGAGGGTCGTGTAGGAAGCAGCTCCTCACAGATTTCCCCGTCGCGAAGGCCCTCTGCATCATTCCAAGGAACAGCGTGCCTGGCACCAAGTCAGCAGGAAGAATACTGTCAGGTTGAGCAAGGTCACGGGTCCTATAGTCGGTAGTAGAACGGCTCAGGCCCATAAGGAGCCACATGATCTTCCCAAGCCATGTTGCGAGGGCGTCATCGCTGACATCGCTTACTGCTGTGAACGGGTCAGCCGACGTCAACAACGGCGCCAGCTTTGTCTCCAAAGCGTGGTAGGTCGTTCCATTGCACCGTTTGCACAGTCGGATCTTCGCCGATTTGTAGTGCTTACCGGTGTAGTTGGGCACGTTGAGCTTGCGCGTCCATAGGCTGTGGTGGTGCTGCAGCCACTTTGGAAAGATGTGCTCCTCGTCAGAAGGGAAGCGCGCAAACGACCGTCCGCAGGTCGCGCAGTTCGTCTTGATGCCCTTTGGTGTCAGGACATCCTTTATCATGCGCAGCGACATGGAAATCCGATTTCGTGCTTAGAGCAGGTTCGTCAACGTGGTCATCTCATTACCTGTAACACGGTCTAAGAACACGCCTTCATCCAGGCGCGTGAATAGGGCCGCGCGCACGGCAAACCTATTCGAATCCCAAGGTTCGAATACCTGCATCTCCCCACCAGCAAGCATGGTGCTCGTGAAAGGCCGTACTTCCAGCTGATCTATGGTCAGATGAGTTTGCGTCTCAGAGTGCAGGTAGAAATGGGTGGCGTCGCGCAGCGAAGCCTTAGTGTGCACACGAGCGGCCAGTTCTCCGAACTGATGCGGCATGACGGTCGCGCCTTCTAGTCCGAACGGACCTTTGTCGCCGTTGATCATTTGCAGTCCACCATCGTTTACAAAAGCGAGGCCAAGCTTGCCGGCGCGCATGGCGATCGACTGGCCGACGACGTCTGTTGAGAGATCAAAACCGTCGTCCTCAGAGCCGTCGATTCGGTACGAATAAATGGTAAAAGGGAACTTGCCGTGCAGGGCACTGAATCGAGTGAGTTTACGAGCGCTCTGAAGAAGGAGCTGACAATGGGCCAACTCACCGATGAAATCAGCCGTCATGATGTTGCCCAGCGATGGATCCTTCCGATCCAGAAGAAGGGCAGTTTCCTTGACCAAAATGCCAACCAGAATCTTGGCCATCCAACGAGCGACGGCGAGCCGGCCTGCGTTTGATACTATGCGGCCTCTTTCGATGATCGACTGGACCTCGGTCTCGATCCGGGAAAGGAAGCCGGTGTTGCAGTCCGAGCAACAGGGAACCGTCAGACTGCGATAGGGAATGAAGGTTCCGTTGAGTAGCGTAAGCCGCTCGTCATGTAGTCGAAACTTAGTCTGGAGCCATTTGGGAAACACGTGTTCGCCGATACCTGTTGTCGGCTGACCTCCGCAGGTGAAACACCGTCTTGCGCGAATGCTATCGCCATCTATTGCGCGTTCGACCATTGCCATGACGTACCCGCTGTGTGGGCCGAAATCCTTTTCCGTCATTCAGCTTCAATCCTTGGGCCGCGGCACGTGAAGGTGGCGGGATCCTAGAGCTTGACGTCCGATCCGCTTCCTACGGAGGCGACCATAGCCCAACCATATCGAACGGATTTGTCGAATATCACAGATGACCTTTCAGGGCGCGAAGGATTGCCACTCCTCGTTCAATTTTTCTTCGGTCAACAGGAACCCCGCTGGCGCAGCCGAGGTTCTTTCGCCTGATGGAGAAAGGGGGCGCTGCCCCTCTCCCCTGCAAGGAGAAAATCGGTCTCCCCGTCCTTCCTCCGCGCGGGCCCGGCCCGCGCTTCGTGCAGGATCGACGCGGATCCGCTTAGGCGGATCATGCGTCGCCCCTTCGGCTTCGCCTCGGGCGGGTGATCCCCCTCCGATTTGTCTCCTTGCCCCCTCTCCCCCGCTGTTCCGCACAAGCTCGGGAGCAGGAGCGGGGCTCCTGCCCCTTCGGGCAGGAAACCGCTTCGCGGGAAAAGGGAAATCAGGAGAAATCATCATGACCGAGACCATCACCATTCCATTGAACAAGCTGGACGCGGACCCGAAGAACGTTCGCAAGACATAAAGCGCCGAAGGCGTCGAGGCATTGGCCGCAAGCATTCGCACGGACGGCTACCGTCTGTTGCAAAATCTTGTTGTCCGGAAGGGCGAGAAGAAGGGCCGCTACTTCGTGACTGCTGGCGGTCGCCGCCGTGCTGCGCTGCTTCTGCTGGCCGAGGCTGGCGAGATCGCGAAGGATTTTCCCCTTGAATGCAAGGAGCGCTCCGGCGAGGACGCTACGGGAATCAGCCTTTCCGAAAATGTCATGCGGGAGGACATGCACCCGGTCGATCAGTACGAGGCCTTCAGCGTCCTTGCCCAAGAGGGCAAGGCAATCGCTGATATCGCCGCTCGTTTCGGGACAACCGAAACCATCGTGCGCAAGCGGCTGGCTTTGGCGCGCGTGTCGCCGGTGCTGTTGCAGATGTTCCGCGACGAGGACATGAGTTTTGCGCAGTTGTCGGCCTTCACCGTCAGCGACGATCACCAGCGGCAGGTTGAGGTATGGAGTGCCCTGCTCTCTTGGAACCGTGATGCGTTTTCCATCCGGCGCGCGCTCACTGAGGAATTGGTTGCCGCGACAGACAAGCGTGTCCAGTTCATAGGCGGGCTGGCCGCCTATGAAGCGGCGGGAGGTGCGGTCAAGCGCGACCTGTTCGATGAACGCAACGCCGGTTATGTCACCGATACGCTGCTGCTGGAAAAGCTGGTGGCCGAAAAGCTTGAGGCGGCGGCCGGGACGGTGCGTGCCGAAGGCTGGAAATGGGTTGAATGCCGCACTTCCATGCCGGAAGGACTTCACAGCATGGAGCGCCACTATCCGGAGGACGTGAGCCTTTCCGAGGAAGATCAGGCAGTGCTCGATGCCGCGCAGGCAGAATATGACGAGCTTGCCGAACTGATCGAGAGCGGTGCTGCCGACCGCGAGGCCGAGGCTAAGCTTGAGGAAGTCGAAAAGCGGATTGTCGCCCTGACCGCCCGCACGGAAGCGTATAGCCCCGAGGCACTGGCGAGCGGCGGCGCTTT
This sequence comes from Mesorhizobium sp. M5C.F.Cr.IN.023.01.1.1, assembly GCF_003997585.1. Lineage (NCBI taxonomy): Bacteria > Pseudomonadati > Pseudomonadota > Alphaproteobacteria > Hyphomicrobiales > Phyllobacteriaceae > Mesorhizobium > Mesorhizobium sp. M5C.F.Cr.IN.023.01.1.1. The sequence goes on from NZ_RZSU01000136.1 coordinate 14,341, forward strand.
CGTTATGCTCGACTATTACGGCAGGCTTTCCATCGAGCGCGGTTTTGTGAAGCCGGACGATGCCGAGGTAACGGACGAGGACGAGGCCGACGAGGGCTTGCCGAGTATCGCAGGCGAAGCAAAGCCCGCAATTCCGACCGTTACGCATTCGGCGGCTCTGATAGAGGACCTGACGGCCCACAAAACCGCAGCGCTGCGCATTGAACTGGCGAACAATCCTGACGTTGCCCTTGTCGCCGTGGTGCATGCCCTGCTGTTGCAAGTGGCTTATCCATACAATTCGGAGCAAAGCGCCCTTCAACTGTCGATCACCCATGAGCGGTTAAAGCCTTCGATGAAGGACGCCGAAAGCTGCAAGGGCCTTGCGGCGTTCAATGACCTGTCCGAAAACTACGGCCATCACCTGCCGGGCAATCCCGCCGAGCTGTTCGATTGGCTGCAAGAGAAGCCGCAGGACACGCTGCTTACCCTGCTGGCCTTTGGTGCCGCTCATTCGGTTAACGCGGTGGAGAAGAAGCACCGCAAGAATGGCATTGAGCAGGCCAACCAGCTAGGTCGAGCACTCAATATCGACATGTCCGAGTGGTTCGAGACGACCGGCGACAGCTATTTCAAGCACGTCAACCGGACCACCATCGAGCTTGCGGTGGCCGAAGCTAAGGGCCGGGAGGCGGGGCTTTCCGTCAAGGCAGCGGCCAAAAAGACCGAAGCTGTCATGGTCGCCGAGCGACTCGTTGCCGGTAGCGGCTGGATACCCGCCCCTGTGCGGATCGCTGCCGACGACGACGCGAGGTCCGTCGAGCACGAAACGGACATCGAGGATAACGAGCAGTTTCCCGAAGCGGCTGAATAG
>NZ_RZSU01000137.1:0-15143 GCF_003997585.1 Mesorhizobium sp. M5C.F.Cr.IN.023.01.1.1
ACCTGCTCCATGGGCACCTGCTCGTCGAGCACCAGCTCGTCTTCGTGCGAGCTTGCGACCGCATTGTCGAATTCATCGTCGAAGGCGGGTTCGGCGGCCGGCGCGGACGCATCGATGGCGGCAGTATTCTGTTCGGCCACGTCCGCCTCGTCGTCGACCAGTAAATCCTCATCGAGCGACGCGGCAAGCTCGTCGTTCCCAAGCTTGTTGTTCACTGCCAAATCGTCTTCGAAAGGCGACACGTCTTCGAGCGAACTGGCAAGCGCATCATCGAAATCGTCATCGAACGCAGCTTCAACAGCCGGCGCGGATGCTTCGGCAACACCAGAACGCGCGTCGTCGGCAGCAACGGCATGGGCGGGTTCGTCCGCCGCATCATCGTCCAGCAGGAAATCCTGTTCGAGCGACGCGGCAAGCTCGTCGGCCACGTCGGTGGCCTCGAAAGCCGGCTCGCGAATCTCGGTTGCGCCGTCGTTGTCGTCGGCGCCGAATTCGCCCATCAACTCCTTCTCGAGATCGATGTCGAAATCGCCCTCGTCCGCCGGCTGGCTGGCGGGGGCCGCCTTCGGCTGGGCCTGCGGCCTGACCGGCTGGCGCGGGTCGAACCCCATGATCCTGGTCAGTTCCGCGAACGGATCATCGTCGGCGATATCGTTTTGGGCGGCTGCTCTCAGCTGGGTTCTGTCTGCCATTATTGTTCCCGAACTCGCACTCATTCGGACGCCATGGACGTCGCGTGGGGTTGGCCCTTACCAGCGCAATGTGGGCAAAAGGTGACAGGTTTTTTAGTCAAACCTAACGCATTTCGGTGGGCGCATCGGCCCCGATCAGCATCAGGCCGGACGTCAAAACGTCCGAAACAGCCTGCACCAGCCCTAGTCTGGCATGCGTCAATTGTCGGTCGTTAACCTTAACAAAACGTAAGTCAGGATTTTCGGTGCCGCGGTTCCAATGTCCGTGGAAGCTGGAGGCGAGATCGTAGAGGTAGAATGCCAGCCGGTGCGGCTCGAGCGCAAGTGCCGCGGATTCAATCAGCCGCGGATATTCGGCAATCTTCCTGATCAGGCCGATCTCGCCTTCGTCGGTCAGCGAAGCGGTGGCGGCGGCCAGCCGATTGCGGTCGAAATTGGCCTCGCCCAACTGTTCGCTCGCCTGCCGGAACACCGAATGGCAGCGCGCCGAAGCGTACTGCACGTAGAACACCGGATTGTCCTTCGACTGCTCGGTCACCTTGGCGAAGTCGAAATCGAGCGGCGCATCGTTCTTGCGGTAGAGCATCATAAAGCGGATCGGATCGCGGCCGACCTCCTCCACCACTTCGCGCAGCGTCACAAAATCGCCCGACCGCTTCGACATGCGCACCGGTTCGCCCTCGCGAAAAAGCTTCACCAATTGGCAAAGCAGCACTGTAAGCTTCACCTCGTCGCCGGAAATCGCCCGGGCGAGCGCTTCCAGGCGCTTCACATAGCCGCCATGATCGGCGCCAAGCACATAGATCAGCTCGACGAAACCGCGATCGACCTTGTCCTTCAAATAGGCGACGTCCGCGGCGAAATAGGTGAAGGTGCCGTCCGACTTGACCAGCGCCCGGTCCATGTCGTCGCCGACCGCAGTCGAGCGGAACAGCGTCTGCTCGCGATCCTCCCACTCGTCCGGCTTCTCGCCCTTGGGCGGCGGCAGCTTGCCCTTGTAGATATGGCCCTTGAGCGTCAGGTCGTTGATGGCCGAACGGATTTTCCGGGCGTTGTCGGCGTGCAGGGTGCGCTCCGAGAAAAAGACGTCGTGATGCACATTGAGCAGCGCCAGATCCTCCCGGATCATGGCCATCATCGCATCGATCGTCCTGTCCTTGACGATCGCAAGCGCTTCCTCGTCGGGCATCTGCAGCAGGGAACGGTCGAATTCGCTGGCCAGCGCCTGGCCGACCGGCACCAGATAGTCGCCCGGATAAAGCCCGGCAGGAATCTCGCCGATATCGTCGCCGAGCGCCTCGCGGTAACGCAGCATGGCAGAACGGCCGAGCACGTCGATCTGCGAACCAGCGTCGTTGATGACATATTCCTTGGTCACGTCATAACCGGCGAAGGCCATCAGGTTGGCGAGCGCATCACCCACCACGGCGCCACGGCAATGGCCGACATGCATTGGTCCGGTAGGGTTGGCCGAGACATATTCGACATTGGCCTTCTTGCCGCCGCCGACCGTCGAGCGGCCGTAATTGCGGCCTTCGCCGAGCAGCGCGGTCAGATGCACCTGCCAGAACGCATCCTTGAGTCTGAGATTGACGAAGCCCGGACCGGCAACGTCCGCAGCGGCGATGTCGGAGTCGGCGCGCAGCGCCTGCGCCAGCCTTTCAGCCAGTGCGCGTGGCGACTGGCCGGTCGGCTTGGCCAGCACCATTGCCGCATTGGTCGCAAGGTCGCCATGGCTGGCGTCGCGCGGCGGCTCGACGGCGATGCGCGACAGGTCCAGCGGACTGCCGTCTTTGTCTTTCAAATCAAGTGCTTCGACAGCTCTGGTGATTCGCGCGTTGAAATCGGCGAAGATGTTCATTGGTGTAGCTCTGGGGTGTGGCTCTGGCAGCTTTGCAGGGATCCGGCTTATTGGCCGGCAAAATCGAGCTCGGCCTAGCTTAATTCAGGCGTATGGTCAAACAAACGGCGGTGTTCTTTCAAAGCGTAGGTATCCGTCATGCCCGCCAGGAAATCGGCGACGCTGCGCGCCTTGATGCGATCGTCGGCCCGGTCGAGCCCTTCGCGCCAGCCGTCGGGCATGGCGCGCGGATCGGCGAAATAGACCTCGAACAGGTCGTTGACGATCTGCTCGGCCTCGTTACGCACGCGCATGACCTCGCTGTGCCGGTAGAGATGCTTGTAGAGAAAGGCCTTCAATTCCTTTTCGAACGCGGCCATTTCGGCTGAAAAGGTCACCATCGTCTCGCCCGCCGCCCTTACCGCGTCGGCGCTGTCCGGCTTGATGCGGGCCAGATTGGCGGTGGTGGAAACGATGACATCCTCGACCATCATCGTGATCTGCCGCCGCATCAGTTCGTGCCCTGTCCTCACATCGTCCAGCGCCGGATAGCGCTGGCGCACGCCTTCGAGAATCGAGCCGGGCAGCGAGACCTTTTCCAGCATATCCAGCGTCAGGAAGCCGGATCTCAGGCCGTCGTCGATGTCATGGGTGTTGTAGGCGATGTCGTCGGCGATTGCCGCGCATTGCGCCTCGATGCCGGCGAAGCGGTCGAGTTCGAGGTCGTGCAGCTCCGAATAGTCGCGGATCGCTGGCGGCACCGGCCCCTTCAGACCCTTTCCGCTGGCGTCAGTCAGCGGTCCGTTGTGTTTTACCAGGCCCTCCAGCGTTTCCCAGGTGAGGTTCAGCCCGTCGAATTCGGCATAGCGGCTCTCCAGCCGCGTCACCACGCGCAGCGACTGCGCATTGTGATCGAAGCCGCCCCAGGCGATCATTTTCTCGTTCAGCGCGTCCTCGCCGGTATGGCCGAAGGGCGTGTGGCCGAAATCGTGCACCAGCGCCACCGCCTCGGCTAGGTCCTCGTCGCCGCGCAGCGCCCGCGCCAGGGCACGCGCTATCTGCGCCACCTCGATCGAATGCGTCAGCCGGGTGCGGTAATGATCGCCCTCATGCGCGACGAACACCTGCGTCTTGTGCTTCAGCCGGCGGAATGCCGTCGAATGGATGATGCGGTCGCGGTCGCGCTGGAATGGTGTGCGGGTCGGGCTCTCCACCTCGTCGAACAGCCGCCCGCGCGACTTCGCCGGATCGCAGGCATAGGCCGCGCGCGGCCGATAACCAAATCCGATGTCGCCCAACTCATTTGTCATCGCCGCTGCCGCAGTTGACTTGCCCCCTCGCGCTTCATACCTATCATGTGAAACCGAAAGCAAGGTGACGCCCATGGGCGCTGACGCCAAGACCGCTATGAAAGTCGAGATGACCGACGCCGCCGCAAGGCGGATCGCCAAGATTGTATCTGGCGAAGCCGGCAAGACGGCGTTGCGCGTTTCGGTCGAGGGCGGCGGCTGCTCCGGTTTTTCCTACAAGTTCGACCTGGTCGACACGCGCAACGATGACGACGTCGCCATCGAGAAAGACGGCGCAACCGTACTGATCGACGACCTCTCGCTGGCCTATATGGGTGGCTCGGTGATCGATTTCGTCGACGACTTGATGGGCCAGTCGTTCCAGATCAGGAACCCGAATGCGGTCGCCTCGTGCGGCTGCGGCACTAGTTTCAGTATTTAGAAATGCCTGCCATCGGCGCGGTCCGTCAGGTCGCGCTTTCAGCCGGGCGCGATCTCGATGCAACGCTGGCGTTCTGGCACGACGTGCTTGGCATGACGGTGCACGCGCGCTTCGATCCGCCCGGCATCGCCTTCATCATGGCCGGCGACGTGCGGCTGCTGTTCACCGATGGCCTGCCGGCCGGCACCGTCTATCTCGACGTATCGGGCCTCGACGATTTCTACGCCTCAGCAAAAGCCGCCGGTGTCCCCTTCACCGCGCCGCCGATGCTCGTCCATCGCGACACCGAGGGCCTGTTCGGGCCGGCGGGCGAAAGCGAATGGATGGCCTTCCTAAAGGACCCGGCAGGCAATACGATCGGCCTCGTCGAACGTCATCCGCCGGAACAGCAATGAGGCCGTCATGAAAATCGTCACCTGGAACATCAACGGCGTTCGGGCCCGCATCGGCAATTTGACCCATTGGCTGACGGAAAGCGCGCCTGATATCGCCTGCCTGCAGGAGATCAAGACTGTCGACGAGCAGTTTCCGCGCGCGGAGATCGAGGCGCTCGGCTACAACGTTGAAATATATGGCCAAAAAGGTTTTAACGGCGTCGCCATCCTGTCGAAGCTGCGCTTCGACGAGGTCATCAGAGGCTTGCCGGGTGACGACACCGACGAGCAGGCGCGTTTCATCGAGGGCGTGTTCTCGACCGACGAGGGCGCGTTGCGCGTTGCCTCGCTCTACTTGCCGAACGGCAACCCGATCAATGACGAGAAGAAGTTCTCCTACAAGCTTTCCTGGATGGCGCGGCTGGAGCGCTGGGCCGAGGAACGGCTCCTGCTCGAAGAGGCGCTGGTGCTGGCCGGGGATTACAATGTCATCCCCGAATACATCGACGCGAAATTCCCGGAGAACTGGCTGAGCGACGCGCTGTTCCAGCCGCAGACGAGACAGGCGTTCCGCCGGCTGAAGAATCTCGGCTTCACCGAAGCCGTGCGCGCGGTCACCGACGCGCCGGACATCTTTACTTTCTGGGATTATCAGGCCGGCGCCTGGCAGAAGAACAACGGCATCCGCATCGATCACTTGCTGCTCTCGCCCGAAGCCGCCAACCGCTTTTCCTCGGCCTCGATCGAAAAGCATGTGCGTGCCTGGGAAAAACCCTCCGACCATGTGCCGGTGGCCGTCGAACTGGCTTTCGCGCCAATCTGATCATTTCGAGGCTCGGACCGCCGGATTCCCGGTTGATGGACCGTCATATCGCCACAATCGGGGTTTCCGCTGCAATCCGGGTTCGGCCGGGGTTCAAGATGACGATCAGATTTGCGCTTTGCCCATGTGCCGCCGCGCTCGCCCTCGCGGCGACGCCGGCTTTTGCCGATCCTGAATGCCTGGCCAACGGAAAATCCTTCCAGATCGGCCAAGTCGCCTGTCTGACGCTGTCCGGCCGGAGCCATCTCGCCCGCTGCGACATGGTGCTCAACAACACGTCATGGACAAAGATTCGGGACGAATGCCCGCGAACGACGCTGGCGCCGTCGGCCACGCCAATTTCAAAACCGGAGTCCGGCCTCGTTCCGACGGAACCCACCGAGAACTGATCTTGGCTGTCCGACTTGATTTTTCGAAGTAGCCAGTCTTCCTGACTTATTAGCTTCCTCACTTCGGCTTCGTGGCTACTGGCTTCGTGGCTACTGGTCGCCGCCGCCCTTGGTGAGGATGTCGTCGGCCAGCGAAATCGCGGTGCGGCGGTCGGCCTCGCCCGCGGCGGCAAATGCCTCTTCCTGCATGCCGCGTATCCATGGCTGGTCGGAAGGTGAGGCCCGTTCGAGCGCCGCGGTCATCATCGCCAGCCCCCGAACGATCTTACCGCTCTGGAAAAGCAGATGGCCGAGCGTTGCCTGCGCGCCGGCATGGCCCTTTTCCGCGGCGAGTTGGAACCAGCGTCCGGCCTGCTTGATGCTGGCCTTGACGCCGCCCTTGCCATTCAGGAAGATCTGGCCCATCTCGAACTGGGCATTCGGGTTGCGGTAATTGGCGGCGGCGCGCATGTAATATTCCTGGGCCGCCACCTCGTTCTCTGTGATGGGGCTGCCGGGGATGCCCTTCCTCAAATAGTCGCCGAGCGCCACGAGCGCGTCCGACACATAGCTCTCTTCCGGCGAACCGGGCTCGACGTCCTGGTCGGCGATCTCGCTGAAGAACTTGAACGCCGCATAGTCGTCGCGCTCCACGCCGTCACCCTCGGCATACATGCGCGCAAGCTTCCAGGTGGCGCCGATCTGGCCATTTTCGGCCGCGTATTTGTAAGCCTCCGCGGCTTGCTCCTTGCGGCCGTTCTTATAGGCGGAGAAGCCGAACTGAAACACCGCCCACGGGCTGGACTGCGGCTTCACGCCGGTCTTGTCGTCGAACACCTTGTCGTCGAAGGCCATGGCTTGGCCTGCGGCGCCCAAGGTCGCGCCAAAAGTGGCGATCGCGACCAGTGCCGAAAGGACAGACAACCTCAGCAACTCAGATATCCGCATAACAATGTGTTTCTTTCGCACCACCGGGATGGGTGACCGCGCCGTCGCGGGCAGGCCCTACCGTTTGTGCATATTTCCAGATCGCGCCCGACTGATAGTCGGTCGCGCGAGCCTTCCATGTCTTCGCCCTAGCCGCCAGTTCGGTGTCGGACAGCGCCACCTCGATCGTGCCGTTCACCGCGTCGATCGAGATCAAATCGCCATCCCTGAGCAGCCCGATCGGACCACCCACGGCGGCTTCCGGCCCGACATGGCCGATGCAGAAGCCGCGTGTCGCGCCCGAAAAACGTCCGTCGGTGATGAGAGCCACCTTGCCGCCCATGCCCTGGCCATAGAGCGCCGCCGTCGTCGATAGCATTTCGCGCATGCCCGGACCGCCGCGCGGACCCTCGTAGCGGATGACGAGGACCTCGCCTTCGCTGTAGCTGCGATCCGTAACCGCCTCGAAACATTCCTCTTCCGAATCGAAACAGCGCGCCGGACCAGAGAATTTCAGCTCCGACATGCCCGCGACCTTCACGATCGCGCCGTCGGGGGCAAGGTTTCCCTTCAAGCCCACGACGCCACCCGTTTGGGTGATTGGTCGGTTGGCGGGACGGACCACATCCTGGCTATCATTCCACGCAACGTGCTCCATATTTTCGGCTAAAGTGCGGCCGGTCACCGTCAGGCAGTCGCCATGCAGATAGCCGTGATCGAGCAACGTCTTCATCAAGAGCGGAATGCCGCCGGCCTCGAACATGTCCTTGGCGACATATTTGCCGCCCGGCTTCAGGTCGGCGATGTAGGGCGTCTTCTCGAAGATCCTGGCCACGTCGAAGAGGTCGAACTTTATCCCCGCCTCATGCGCGATCGCCGGCAAATGCAGCGCTGCGTTGGTCGAGCCGCCGGTGGCCGAAACCACGGTTGCCGCATTCTCCAGCGCCTTCAGCGTGACGATGTCGCGCGGGCGGATATTCTTTGCGATCAGCTCCATGATCTTTTCGCCGGAGGCGAAATTGAAGCGGTCGCGCATCTCGTAGGGCGCCGGCGCCCCGCAGGAATATGGCAGCGCCAGGCCGATGGCCTCGGCGACGGTGGCCATGGTGTTGGCGGTGAACTGGGCGCCGCAAGAGCCGGCCGACGGACAAGCGGCTTGTTCGATTTCGAGGAGCTCGGCGTCGCCGATCGTGCCGACCGAGTGCTGGCCGACGGCCTCGAACACATCCTGCACGGTGATCTGCCGGCCCTTGTAGGAACCGGGCAGTATCGAGCCGCCATAGATGAAGATCGACGGCACGTTGAGCCGCACCATGGCCATCATCATGCCGGGCAGCGACTTGTCGCAACCGGCAAGGCCGACCAGCGCATCGTAGCAATGACCGCGCATGGTGAGTTCGACCGAATCGGCGATGACCTCGCGCGACACCAGTGACGATTTCATGCCCTGGTGGCCCATGGCGATGCCGTCCGTGACGGTGATGGTGCAGAATTCGCGCGGCGTGCCGTTCGCCGCGGCGACGCCCTTCTTGACCACCTGCGCCTGGCGCATCAGCGAGATGTTGCACGGTGCCGCCTCGTTCCAGCAGCTCGCGACGCCGACCAGCGGCTGCGCGATCTCGGCCGCCGACAACCCCATCGCATAGAGATAGGAGCGGTGCGGCGCGCGCGCTGGACCGACGGTCACATAGCGGCTGGGCAGCTTGGCCTTTGAGATGACTCTGGCGTTCATACTCTTCCTTGCCGCGGTGGGTGCGACCTGCCCCATTGCCGAGCCTCTTTGGGCACGTGTTCCGAGACAAATTCGAGTGCGCCGGGTTTATGGCGGGAAATAGGCAATCTCCCCGGGCGTCCTTGTGGTGCGAGGGTTGCTCAGAAACTGTTGCCAAAACGTCACAATCGCAGGAGGCAGAGGGATGCCACGTTTTGCAACGCCGCCTGCATGTCAGGAAAGCCGCTCGAACAAAAAGGCCGGGCAATGCCCGGCCTTTTTGCTATTGAAAACCTATATTTAGAACTTGACCTTAACCAATGCTGAGCCGGCAAGGAGCAGATCGTCGTCGTATGTGTAGGTGATGGCATTTGCCGTGTCGCCAACACCGGTGAAGGTCGACGACCCACTGGTCAGAACACCGATCGAACCACCAAGTCTGACCTCGATCTTGTCGTTCGGCGAATAAGAAATGCCGCTGGCCACGGACCATGTGTCCGACTGATAGCCGGAGGTCGTCGAGGTTCCACGATCCCAGGTCAGCGAAACCGCGCCAGACAATTGGTCGGAAAACTTGTGAGCTATGCCGCCCGAAACCGTCCAGCCGTCGCGATAAAGCAGGTCGAAAGAAACGGGCGAGGGAGCGCCGGTCACCGGGCTGCGCACGCCATTGATGGGAATGACGCCAAGCCTGCTCCATTCCTGCCAGCGGATGGAACCAAAGGCCAGCCAGCCAGGCGCTATACCGCTCTGCAGCTTGAGTTCCACGGCTTGGGGTATCTCGGCCGAGGCGGAGACAGGGAAGACCCCGGTAGCGCCTGGAATCAGATCCGCCGGAAAGGCGCCCCTAAAACCGGTCGTGTCGACGGTTCCCGACAGTTCGTCATATTTGTAGCTCGAGGAGTACATCAGGCTTCCGCGCAAGGCGATTTCGGGAATTTCATAGGCGGCACCAACACGCCAGCCCCACGCCTCGTCAGAAAGCTGGAACTTGCCGATCCCGGTATTGCCGAAGGCCAGCAAGGTCTGCCGCGACAGGAACGCATCGACCTCCTGGTAGGAGACGCCGCCGATGAACCGCATCGAGCCCTTGCCGACATTTACCTTGTAGGAGCAGGTAAGGCCGAAATCATTTGTTTTGACGTAGTATTCGACCGCCGTTGGCGAATAGGCGTTGTTCATTCCGAAGTCTGCCTCCGCACCATACGGTTCCGTATAGGTCGCAAGGCAATCCACTGGTTCAAAGAGGTTGGCCTTGATACCGATGCGCGGCACCGCATAGTCGCCACCAACGTCCACTGACGAAGACGACAATCCCGAGCCATCCAGGCGCTGAACATTCTTCAGCGTACGCTGTGGCGAAACATAGGTGACTCCGGCATCGACCGAATATGGCGCGGCATCGAACAACTGGTCGATGTTGACACCACCCCGGTCGAAGCCGCCTGCATTCGCAACGCCCGAAATCAACAGCGAAAAGCACCCCGTCCCCAGCAGCGCTTTCAGACGCAAATTGTTCATGAATCTCCTCCCAAATACGAATGGGATCAAGCTAGAACCAATTCAGGTTAACGGCGCAACAACGAATTCCCGATGCGTACATGTACGCCTTCGCCGACCGCATTTTAGACAAAGTGACAGCTTTCCTCTCAAAGCCGGAAAACGGCCCGTTTGGTTGCAAATCGACAAAAAATTCAGAAAACTTGCGTGAAACGAGACCAAAACGTCCCGTTTTGCGAAGACGATGCCACATTGTTACATTATGGCAACAATGGGGCTAAAACATTCCGTTTACGTCAAGATTTACGCTGCGGAATGCCTGTTTTCGCGGCAGGAAGCCGTCCGAAAAGCAAGCTCGCAGGACTCGCGGATCCTGAGCATCGGACCCAAAAGCGGAAGCCGGTTTTGGTCAATCCGAACCTCAGCCAGTTCGATTCTCAAACACCAGAAGAAGTCAACCGGCTTCGCGCACTCGTGTCAGCGCCACCGAAAGCCTTTCTTGCGCCTCGCGATACTCGGCAAGTTTTTCGCGCTCGGCTTCCACTACATCTTCGGGCGCGTTGGCGACGAATTTCTCGTTGGACAGCTTCTTGTGCAGGCGGGCGATCTCCTCGGTCACCTTGACCAGTTCCTTCTGCAGCCGCGCCGCCTCGGCGGTAAGATCGATCAGGCTGCCGAGCGGCAGACAGATGGTCGCCTCGTTGAGCACGATCTGGGCGGAGCCCTTGGGCGCCGTATCGACCAGCGAGATGTCGCCGACCCGCGCCAGTCGCTTGATGGCCGATGCCTGTCGCTCAAGCCTTTCGTGGGTCGCGGTATTAGCGCCGATCACCATCAGGGGCGCGATCGCGGCCGGCGGCACGTTCATCTCCGAGCGTACGGAGCGGATGCCTGAGACGAGATCGACCAGCCAGTTGATGTCGGCGGCCGCTGCCTCATCCTCGAAGTCGGGCGACGGCCACGCGGCATGGCAAAGCAGCGACGGCCGTTCCTTGCCCTCGCCGGCCGTCTCAGCCCACAGTTCTTCGGTCATGAATGGCATCATCGGATGCAGCAGCTTGTAGATCTCGTCGAGCACGAAGGCGACACAAGCCCGGCTTTCGGCCTTGGCAGCCTCATCCGTGCCCATGAACACCGGCTTCAGCAGTTCGAGGTACCAGTCGCAGAACAGGTTCCAGACGAAGCGGTAGGCCGCACCTGCAGCCTCGTTGAACCGGTATGAGGTGATGCCATCGGTGATTTCGCGCGAGGCGCGGGTCAGTTCGGTCAGGATCCAGCGGTTGACCGCCAGCTTGGCGTCGTTCAGCCAGAACTCGTCGTTCCTCGCGACGTCGTTCATCTCGGCAAAGCGCGTCGCGTTCCACAGCTTGGTGCCGAAGTTGCGGTAGCCGGCGATGCGGGCCGGATCGAGCTTCACGTCGCGTCCTTGCGCGGCCATCACCGTCAGCGTGAAGCGCAGCGCGTCGGCGCCGTATTCATCGATGAGATCGAGCGGGTCGATGACGTTGCCTTTCGACTTCGACATCTTCTGCCCGTTCTTGTCGCGCACCAGCGCATGGACATAGACGGTGTGGAACGGCTCTTCGTCCATGAAGTGCAGGCCCATCATCATCATGCGGGCGACCCAGAAGAAGATGATGTCGAAGCCGGTCACCAGCACGTCGGTCTGGTAGTAGGTTTTCAGCTCCGGCGTCTGGTCCGGCCAGCCAAGCGTCGAGAACGGCCACAGCGCCGACGAGAACCATGTGTCGAGCACATCCTCGTCGCGGGTCAGGATCTCGCCCGGCTTGAAGTTCTCGAGCTTGTCCTCGACCCAGGCCTTCCAAGGCCCTTCCAGCGCCAGATAATATTCGACGGCGGCCGCGAGCGCCTCCTCTTCGGTCTTCTCGACGAAGACGCGCCCATCCGGTCCGTACCAGGCCGGGATCTGGTGACCCCACCAGAGCTGGCGCGAAATGCACCAGGGCTGGATGTTCTCCATCCAGTCGAAATAGGTCTTTTCCCAGTTTTTCGGCACGAAATTGGTGCGGCCCTCGCGCACCGCACGAATAGCCGGTTTGGCGAGGTCCGCCGCGTTCGCATACCATTGTTCGGTCAGGAACGGTTCGATCGGCACGCCGCCGCGATCGCCATGCGGCACCGCATGGCGATGCGGCTCGACCTTTTCGAGGAAACCGCCCGCCTCCATCAGCTCGACGATCTTTTTGCGCGCGACGAAACGATCGAGGCCGTTGAGTTCATGCCAGACGGCCTGGCGCTCGGGCGTCACCTCCAGCCCGGCAAGAAAGTCGTCATTGTCCGTGAGGGTGACCGCCGCCTCTACGGTGAGGATATTGATCGCCGGCAGCTTATGGCGCCTGCCGACCTCGAAGTCGTTGAAGTCGTGCGCCGGCGTGATCTTGACCGCGCCGCTGCCTTTCTCCGGATCGGAATATTGGTCCGCCACCACCGGGATCTTGCGGCCGACGATCGGCAGGACGAGGTTCTTGCCGACCAGATGCCGAAAACGCTCGTCGTCGGGATGCACCGCCACCGCCGTATCGCCCAGCATCGTCTCGGGGCGTGTCGTTGCCACGGCGATGAAGGTTTTAGGATTTTCCGGATCGAAAACCTCGCCCTCGACGGGGTAGCGGAAATGCCAGAGGTTGCCGTTGACCTCCTGCTGTTCGACCTCGAGGTCGGAAATCGCAGTCAGGAGCTTCGGGTCCCAATTGACAAGGCGCTTGTCCTTGTAGATCAGGCCTTCCTTGTAGAGCGTGACGAACACTTCGAGCACCGCCTTGGATAGGCCCTCGTCCATGGTGAAACGTTCTCGGCTCCAGTCGGCCGAGGCCCCCAGTCGCTTCAACTGGTTGAAGATCGCGCCGCCGGATTCAGCCTTCCACTCCCAGACTTTCTCGATGAACTCGTCGCGCGTCAGGTCGCGGCGGTGGATCTGCTTCTCCATAAGCTGGCGCTCGACCACCATCTGCGTGGCGATGCCGGCGTGGTCCATGCCGGGCTGCCACAGCACGTTCTTGCCGCGCATGCGCTCGAAGCGCACCAGAATGTCCTGCAGCGTGTTGTTGAGCGCATGGCCCATATGCAGCGAGCCGGTGACGTTCGGTGGCGGGATGACGATGGTGAAGGCTTCCGCGCCCTCCTCGGCGCCCGCGCCGGCACGAAACGCGTCGGCCTCCTCCCAGATTTTGGCGATCTTCGGCTCGACGATTTTAGCGTCGTAGGTTTTTTCGAGCATGGAAAGGCGTCCGAGCTGTCGGGTTTTTGCTGGTCCGGTGTAAATCGGAAGGTCCTGGCCAAGTCAACCGCGAGGCGGCAGGCGAGCGGGCTCGCCTGCCATACAGATAGATCTGACAAGATCACTGGCAATGCCACTGCCGAGGCCGTAGGCATTACATCGCACATCAACAAAACGCCGCCAGCGGCGGCGTTCCACCATCCGCCGACCGTCGGAATTGTTACTGCGCGCCGCGCGCCACGCGCTCGATTTCCTCGCGCACCAGCCGCTCGACCAGCGTCGGCAGATTGTTGTCCAGCCAGTCCTGCAGCATGGGCCTGAGCATCTCCTCGGCCATCTCGTCGAAGGTTTTCTTGCTGCGGCTGGCGAACGCATCGGAAAGCTCGCCGAAGGCGGCGGCGACCTGCCGGCCCGTGTGTTCGGAAAGGATCGCCGGACGAGTGGACGGTGCCTCGCTTGTCGCCGGGCGCGCAAACGCGCTACGCGGCGGCGCCGGCTCGAAAGCGGGTTCGGCCGCGTCCTCGAAAACCTCGGCCTTCGGTTCGGCGTCCGGCGTCCGTCTCACCTCGGCCCTGTCTGGATTGGCCGCGGTCCTCGCTTCGCCTACTGAGGCGATCTCACGCCGCCAATCGGCGACGATGCTGTCGGTCGTCTCCGCAACCCTTGCCGTCGCAGGCGCATCCGGCTCCGGCTTGGCGGCCGGTTCGGCTGCAATCCTGGCACCAGCAGGCGGCACGGTCGCTCTGACTGGAGTCGGGTCGGAACGAACCGGCGGCTCCATACGTGCGATGACCGGCTCGGCGGCCGACGGTGGCGCCTGCACCTCGGTCAGCGTGACCGGCCTCCTGGCGTCCAATCCCGGACGCAACTCGGCGCGAAACGCACCCGCCTCCGGTGGCGCCCCGCCTACCTCCGGCGGCGCCCCGCCTGCCGCCGGTGGCGCCCCGCCTACCGCCGGTGCCGGCACGGCAACCGACGCTAAATCCTGCAGCAGGTCGTCCGCTTCGTCCGGCTGCTTGCGGCCGGTATCGTTGTCCTCGATGATCCTCCTGATGGAAGCCAGTATCTCCTCCATGGAAGGTTCGCGCTGTACGCTGCTTGCTGTCGCCATCGTCACATCCGCCGCCCTTGTGACTCGTTGCAGATTTCCAGTCCGGCCAAAGCCGGATTCGAATCATGGCAACAGCGTAACCGACGGATCGCCTTACGAGAATCCCCAATCTGAGGGCGCGTTGGATTTCAACAGATTAGAGCCCGCGCGTTCCTTTGAACGGCGGGCTCTATGCCTTGAAACTGGGCCGAATTGAAACTGGTGGAGCGATCAGCGGCCGTCTGGCGTGCGCAGGCCGATCCACTTGTCCTTGACCGCATTGTAATGCTCTTCGGGTCTGTATTTCGTCACCTGAAGGGCGAGACGATCGACCGAAAGACGACCGATCGCCGAGAGGATGGCATAGCTCGCCACCACCAAATCGCGTTCGGAACTGGCCTGGTTGATCTTGGCCGTGATGAGGGTGGCCTGGGCGTTGAGAACGTCGAGCGTGGTGCGCTGGCCGACATTGCGCTCCTCGATGACGCCGCTCAAGGCAAGCTGCGCGGCGGCGATCACCTGCCTGTTGGCCACCACGGTTTGCTGGGCGGCGATGTATTGCGTCCACGCCGAGGTCACGGCTTGCCGCACGGTGTCGCGGCTTACATCGACCTCGATCCGGGCCTGGCTGAGCGATTCCTTGTTCTGGCGCACTATCGCCGACGTCCGCCCGCCCGAATAGATCGGTATAGTCAACGTCGCACCGATGCTGGCCGAATTGGTCTTACCATCCTGCCCCGTATCGGCAGAGCCCGGGGCCGTCCTGCGAAAGGCGCTGGAAACGCCGGCGGAAGCCGAAAGCTGCGGCAGCAGCGCGCCTTCGGCCGATTTCACCGTAAACGCCGCCGC
>NZ_RZSU01000138.1:0-14993 GCF_003997585.1 Mesorhizobium sp. M5C.F.Cr.IN.023.01.1.1
ATCTCATGCCGCATTGCCGGATTGTCACCCCGAACCTGCCGGAATTGGCCGTGCTGACCGGATCGGCGATCGCAGTCGATGAGGCATCCGCTTGCCGCCAGGGTGAGGAGTTGTCGAGAACTCTATCGACGGCCGTCCTCGTCAAGGGCGGTCATGCGCGCGGCAACGAAGCGGTCGACTGGCTGTTGCAGCCGCAGTGCCCTCCCCTTCGATTTATGGCACCGCGCCTGCCGCGCGAGATGCGGGGGACGGGCTGCATGCTCTCCAGCGCCATTGCCGCCTCGATTGCGCTCGGGATGTCGCTGGAAGAAAGCGTGCGCCGCGCCAAGCGATATGTTTTTGACGTGCTTTCCGGATCGGCATGACAGAGGAAATACGAGGCCATCGGCTTCGTCTGCGACCGTCCCATTTCCGGGTCGAGAAATACTCAACTTGGGTCTAGCCCTGTTCGTCCGAGGCCCTATGGCAACCCCGACAGCAGAGATAAACATCCACACCCCCACCAACAGACACATTTGCCGCGTTGACGAGGATTCCGGTATTGCCGCTCTGCCAGCCTTTGATCCGCCACCTGAAATGCCCCGACCTGTTTGGCGCCATCGACCGCGTGCCGGCGCTTGGCACGCCCGTTGGGGAGCCGATATTCGAGGTCTTCAACCCATCGACCGGCGAATTGCTGGCGGAGCTGCCTGACATGGGTGTCGCGGAAACGCGCGCTGCGATCGACAAGGCCTATGTCGCGCAGCCAAGATGGGCGGCTTTGACGGCCCGCGCGCGCAGCGACATGCTCTGGCGCTGGCATCAGTTGATCGTCGATCACACCGACGACCTTGCCGCGCTTCTCACCGCCGAGATGGGCACACCGCTTCCCGAAGCCAAATCGGAGGTCTCGCATGCGGCCGCATACCTGCAATGGTACGCCGAAGAGGCCAATCGCATTTATGGCGAGACGATTCTCCCGCCCTCGACCGATCGGCGCCTGCTCGTAATCAAGCAGCCGATCGGCGTTGTTGGCACGATCACGCCATGGAACTTTCCGGCATCGATGGTAGCGCGCAAGATTTCGCCCGCATTGGCGGCCGGATGCACGATCGTGCTGAAGCCAGCCGAACAGACGCCGCTGGTGGCGGGCGCGATGTTTGCCCTCGCCCACAAGGCGGGCTTTCCCGAAGGCGTCGTCAACCTGATTTATGCTTCCGAGGGTCATGCGGTCGGGCGTGAACTCTGCTCCAATCCCAAGGTACGCAAGATCAGCTTCACCGGCTCCACCGAGGTCGGGCGGCAGCTCATGCGCCAGTGCTCCGACCAGATCAAGAAGGTCAGCCTCGAGCTCGGAGGCAATGCGCCCTTCATCGTCTTCGACGATGCCGGCATCGATGCGGCCGTTGACGGTGCGATCCAGGCGAAGTTCCGCAATGCCGGCCAGACCTGCGTTTCCGCCAACCGGCTTTATGTCCAGTCGAGCGTTCATGACGAGTTTGTCGACAAATTCGTAGAGAAGGTCGGCCAGCTATCGGTTGGCGACGGCTTCGATCCAGGCGTGGCGATTGGACCGCTGATCGACAGGCATGCTTTGACCAAGATCGAATCCCATATCGCCGATGCCGTCGCGAAGGGCGGCACAGTTCGATGCGGGGGCAATCGCATCGGCAAAGAAGGCACGTTCTTCCACCCGACGGTCCTCACCGACATCTCCGGTGAAATGGCGGTGGCGCAGGAGGAGACGTTCGGGCCATTGGCTCCGATCATTCGCTTCGAAGATGCGGATCAGGTCGTCCTTGAGGCCAACGACACGATCTACGGCCTTGCCGCCTACTTCTATGCCTCCAGCCTGAGCCGTGTCTGGCGTGTGGCCGAGGCCTTGGAGTATGGCATGGTCGGTATCAATACCGGGCGCATGTCCTCGGAGGCGGCGCCGTTTGGCGGGATGAAGCAGTCCGGCATCGGGCGGGAGGGCTCCCGCCACGGTCTCGAGGATTACCTCGAGATGAAATACCTCTGCATGGGCGGGATCTGACAAGAGTCCTTGGCCGCGCAGGGTGCGGATTTGCGACAGCCTACCTTACGATCCGCGATCTGATTGACCTTGCCGCCAATTCGCCGCGTGCGCGTCAGATACGGGCCGGGCTGCGGCCATGGTACATTGCCTGTGCGGTATCGCTGAACGTAACGTTTGCGGCGACGCCAGAGGCAGTTCCCGGACGACGCTTCGGCAAGGACGATATGCCGCCGCTCCGATCGGCGAGCCGGCAGACTTCTGAAGCTTTATTGGATCCCCAGCTTCCTCTTCAGTTCCGCGTTCTCCTTGCGAAGGCGTTCGGCGAGCAGCCTCTTCAGTTGCTTGTTTTCGTCCTCGAGCGCGAGCAGATCCATCAGTTCGTCACTTGGTGCTGCAGGCGCGGCGGCCTTTTTCCAATGATAGTAGGTCTGTTCCGATATGCCGGCCTGCTTTACGGCGCTCTTGAGTGTGGCGCCGCCGCTGATTGACTTCGCGATCTGAGCAAGCTTCTGGGCGCGCTCCTTTTCGGAGTGGACCTTCCGGCCGGTCCGCACGGCTGCTGCTGGTGCTTCCCCCGTCGGCGATTCCGTATCGGCGCCATTTTTCCGAGCCGGCACCCTCGGTTCGGCCTTTGCCTTCCGCGATCGGGGACTTTTCTTCTTCGCATCAGGCGTCACAACTGTGACCGCAGGCTCTGTTGCCGCTTCTTCTGATTCAGGTGCCATGAGATGCTCCGCTCGGGGTTCGTGCACCTGTGCAGCATCCAAGGCTACGACGTTAGAGTCAACAAGATGCCGGTTTGGCTGCTCAATCTCCTTGAGCTCCCTTGTTGTCTCGGCCATAGCTGCTGCCAGATCGACGTCACCCCAAATAGAACGGCCGCTTCTCTGAGAGCTGCGCTTCTGTTTGATCTCCACAGTGAACGGTCGGGCCTGCCGCCTCATGTCTGCTTCCCTGTTAGATGCGAATTGCACGGAACGGTGCTACTGAAGAGGATTAAACGTCCTGACGCTTCCTCGTTTGCGCGGTGCTCTAACGGATGAGAGTGCCTCTTAGCAAGCGACGCTGCTCGCGCGGCAGCGCCACCAAGCACCAACCTTGTTCCTCAAGACCTCAAGAGTGGATGTGAAGGCGTGGCAGCTCACGCCATCGAAACACCGAAATGCACCGCGCCGGCCTTGTGTTGGGATGAAGCCCAGTGCGGTAATGGGTGGCCGGCCGCTATGGGCGCGGGGTCGTTAACGAGCATTGCGATAGCCGTTCAGATTGTCCCACACTGCAAGGTCATGCGGTCATGCGACTTTCGAAGCACAATGGCGAACACCGGGAAATCGGGCTTAGTCCAAGGTCTGGACGGCCTTTCGAGGCGATCTATCCTGCGTCACTTTCGCATCTCGGTGGTGGGATGCCGGATTCGTGGCGGGAGCAGCCGAGCCAGACATCAGCTACCATCTTGGCCTATGACGCACTGCTGTCCTCTCCTTTGCGCTCCGCGTCCACGATGAAGCGCGCTCGTTCATAGAGCTCATCGAATGTGATGATCTCCGGCTGTATCAGATTCCGGCGATACAGCTCGAACGATCGGAATTTTCGCTCGTTGATGGCATGCTCGACCTGAAACTCACCAAGGTTCCCGCAGATCACGAATGATCGCGGCTCGGTTGTGAATAGTGTTTCGCCCGTCGGCTCGCCGGATGCGGTTGTGACCTCTTCACGCGCTTGCCACTGTTCGAGTGCCGCGGACACCGTGCCCTGTACCTGCGCGACGGCGCCCACAAGCTCAGCCGAAGGCTGCCACACACCGGAGCGATAGCTGCTCTTCGAGATCAGCTCGGTGTCATGGCGCTTGATCTCGATAAAACAGGTTGTGCTCACCATTGCGTGGGACTTCAGCAACGCATCGACCCGCTTGCCCGGACCAGTAATGCTGAAGCCCCGAACTGTTTGCTCAAGCCGTCGATCATCTAGCGGACCAAAGTGGATGAGCGAGAGCCCACAACCGAAGATCCACGGGTTCGCCTCGAAAAACTTCTGCCACACATCTTCCGGCCCTTTGGGATGCTTTCGCAGCGCCGCCTCGAAATACGCCGACTCGTTGAGCAGTCTCTCGAAAACTCGCAGTTGCTTGCGTCGATAGCCAAGGGCAACAATGTCCTCACTGGTGATCTCGGTACGCGCGAGGGCCGCGATCAGTTCCTCATTGTCAACGGCCAAGCGTCTCGCCTGCGCCGGACTGAGAAGAAGCTCTTCAAGGTCGCTATCGGCGATGTTTATTTTCCCCTCGTTAGGGAAATGCAGGCGCTTTATGTTGGAGAGGAATTTGAGAAGGCTGGCGATCTCACGTGGTAGGAAAGTGAAATATTCCCGAGCGCGCCCGCTGCCCGTAAATTTCTGAATGGTGACGGTCTGGAAAGACCGATCATCCTCGATGAAGGTCGCCTTGATTTGAAACCTGCCACCGGCCGTGGTTCGAAGCACAACCTCGTCCTTGACGGTTGCGTATTCGTAACTCTCACCGCCGTCGATATACTTGTTCGCTATGCGGAGCCGCTTGCCATTGAACGCGGGGAAGGATGGCCCGACATAGGTCTTGTCGGTCCTGCTTCTCTGAAAGATCTCGTGCTCGTCAGTATCTTCCATCAGCGACTCCGCCCCCCTTGGCCACTTTAGCAAAGTTCGCCCTTTTCCATCAGATGTCATGGGATTGCGGTGTCGTGCCGATTTTTGGCTGTGGTGCAGCCGCCACGTAGGATAGCGCCGGACGTAAGGCGAATCGGATATTCGTTCTGCAGCGAGGTCCCAGCGTTGGAACAGAAACCCGCGCAACACGTAAGAAACCTTTGGGGCAACGTCACTGTCGATCCCTTGTCTTTTGCATCGCCGGCGCACGATCTTGAGATCGAAGAAGTACTCGACTGCGCATCTGGCGAATACCTCGATGTCAGGGAATGGATCAGCAGCTGGCGCTACGAGCAGCTGATCGGTCAACGCGTTGACATCCGAGAGAAGCTGAATGGGTCACCCCGCTTTCGGTGCCCAGTATGTGCCGTTCCTGTCTATTTGGTTTCAAACCAGCACAAGCGGTTTTACTTCAAGCACCAAATAGAGGACGGATCCTGCCCTGCGCAGACTCGTCACCCGCTTTCGCGCGAGGATATCCTTGCGCGAAAATACCATGGGCTGCGCGAGAGCGAGCCGCACCGCCGGATCAAGGCGCTGATTTTAAGGAGCCTGTTAGCCGACCCCCGGTACTCAGGCATTGAGGAGGAGCGCCAGTGGCGATCTGCGCGCGACCCTGCCATGCGTCGGCAGCCGGATGTTCAGGCAGACGGCGCTCAGGGACGTCTTGCTTTCGAAGTCCAGTTGTCGACGACCTTTCTTGATGTCGTCGTGGCGAGGCGCACCTTCTACAGGGACGAACGTGCGCTGTTGGTCTGGGTCATGGGCCGGTTTGATCCGGACTACCGGAGGCTGACGACCGACGACCTCCTGTTCACAAACAACTCCAATATCCTCATCGTCGACGAAGAGACGGCCGCGCATTCCGAACACACCAGGCGATTCCATGTCCGCTGTCACTTTCGGCGACCGGTGCGCGCCGGCGACGCCATCGCTGACCTATGGGAAAGCAGCCTTGTTCTCTTTGACGAGCTGACCTGGGAACAGGACAGACAGCGATGCTGGCATTTCGACTACGAAAGTGAAGCGGCTGCGATCCGCAAGGCGATCGATGCAGAACTGTGTGCGCGCGAGACAGCGGCGGCCGATGCGCTCCGAAGCGATCTCTTTGCCTTCTGGATCGACCGAGAACGGAACGCTGAGCCCAGCGAAGAAGCGCGGCTTACCTGGGCCGAGATCCGCCAATCCTTTGCCGGCCGGGGAATAGACCTGCCCCTATCGCCAGACAGCGAAAGTGGTTTCGTCGCCCTAATGAACGGTCTTACGAGTGCAAGGGAAGGCCGGCCAGTCGGTTGGCACTTCAAGCAACTTGTGGAGGTCGGTCATCGCATCGCCGATGCCTACCCGGAGCATGTCGCCGCATTCGGTCATGCCCTGATCCATTTCCGCAATGGCGATATCGTGGAAGGCCAGGACCGGACCGGCAAGTGGAAAAACCGACGGCAGACGATCCGCAAGTCACTGGAACGTGGGGATCCTGACTTCCTGCCGCACTCCGATTCCCTAAGCCTCATCGGATTCCTGCTGCCGGGGGTCGAGAAGAAACTCGAAAAGCTAATGCTGAAGGCGAGAAATGCACCGTCCAACTGGGGGACGTTAGGCTCGCGTTAGGTTCAGGTCGCGCACCGGCACGAAGGCCCGGTTGGTTTCCGCGGCACGCCGGTCCTTGTGGCGCAATACGTCGGTTAGGTTCGCGCGGCCATCCAGCACTTCATAGAGGTCAAGGCCATCAACACAGATCAGATTGGTCTGGCGACCGCGCGCAAACGCTTCGAGCCCCTCCGCGGTAAAGCCGGAATTGCTCACAAACAGGCCGCGCGACCAGGATGCCTTTCCTCCAACCTTGCCGGAGAATGTCATCAAATCGGCGAAGCCGATCTGCGGTCCGTGCCACTTTGCCTCGACAAGGTAGGTTTGCCCATCCAGGCGAAAACTCCCGTCGATTTGCTCGCCTACGAGCCGGAACGAGCCGCGCGGCGCTAAGTCGAATGCGTCGAAGAGTTCATTCAGGAAGCCCTCGAAACGCAGGCCGCGCTCTTGGGGGTTTAGACGACCAATTTCGATCAGGAGTGAAGCGAGCGCCTTGCTCCGCTCCATGCTGAGGCCGCTTGATTGCGGTTCGCGCCGTGCCTCTGATGTGCCGCTCAGACTCTCAAGGAACGCGCGATCAAGCAGTTCGGGAATCTTGAATGAGACGCCGGGGAGCAGGCTGTTCAAGCGTTCGACCTCACCGCGGGTCAACGGATTGCCCTTGCCACGGCGATAGGTCATCGCTTGCCGTACAATCGATATGATCAGCTTGGTGAAAAGGTGACGGCGTCGCTCCAGAGTAGCGGTCAGGAGTTGAACGATCGCCGGACGCTTGCTGCCGGGAATCCACAAGTCGCCGACGCCAGCCTGCGCGGCTGCCAGCGGAAACGCCGTGCGGTTGTTTCCGCTCCCCGGCAAGAAGTCATAGAGGAGGTCTGCAAGATCTTCGACGGCCTGCGCCTCACGAAAGCCCAGCATTGACTCACTCCCGCGAGGATACGACGGTTAACTCCGGCCGGCGCTTCGGCGTGGAAGGACGGCCAGATCCGTTGAGACCGGTGAGAGCGAGACCGAAGACGAGCTCATTCACGTCCTCGGCATGCACATTCAAGGCGCAAGCGATATCGTGCTTCCCAATTCCGTCTTCCCGCAACGCTGCGAAGACCTTTTGAAGGATTTGCGAGACCTCCCGTGGCCCACCGTCAGGCTCGGTCTTGCGATACCCCCGGGACGCGATCTCAATGTAGAGCTTGCGGTAATGCCAGTCTGTCAGCAACCCGAGCTTGTGCAGGCGATAAGTGATGGCGGCGAGCGAAACGCCCCAGATTTTCTTCAGCCGGATAAGATTGTCGATGGTGGCGAAGCGAGGCGCGTGTGCACGAACGCTAGCTGCCGGCATTAGAAATGCCGACGCGAAGGCGTTGGCGTCCTGCTCCGCCTCCTGGCCATTCGGCGCCGCATGACGGTGCAGCACGAGATGTCCTAGCTCATGCGCTGCGTCAAAACGCCCATGCTCGGCGGACTTCAGAGTGTTGAGGAAGACGAAAGGACGATCCTGTCGCCACATAGAAAACGCATCGACCTCAACGGCATCGATGGCGAGCGAATAGACCCGCACACCCTTCGCTTCCAAAAGGTGGACCATGTTCTTGATCGGCAGCTCGCCGAGGCCCCAAGCTCGCCGCACGGCTTCCGCGGCGCCCTCAGGACTGCCATCTCGACCGAGATCGGGAACATCGGCGCGAGGAAGATCGAAACGCGCTTCGATCCATTCATTGAGGAGCAGTGCGATCGCGCCGCTTCCCAGCGCTGTGTCCCGCTGCGCCGCGGTCATCTTCGACATCGATCGGAAGCTGGCAGTGTCGAATGCCGGCTCCTCTAGATCGTCGCCGAAAAAGAAGGTCTCGGGGAACCGAAGCACAGCCGCGATTCGGGTCAGCTTGTCCGATTCCGGAGCGAATTCCCCGGTCTCATACGCGGAGACCGATCGCAGATCGACGCCCAGTGAGACGGCGAGCTTCGTTTTCGTTAATCCACGCCGGCGCCGCGCCCATGTCAATCGAGACGGGTTAAAAATCTCGATGGTACTCATGCCTTTCGCTTTACGTCGATATCCAGATCGGGTCCCTCCGGCGCAATAAGCTCGACAATCTCTCCATCGAGCGGGATTGAGGACAAGATCATCCGTTCCTTCCAGCGGCTGATCCTGCCATCGGGCGACATCTCGAGAGGCAAGGACAATTCGCAGCGAATCTCGTCATGTCCACGGTGGAGGAGCAAGAACCAGGTCAGCGGTCCATCGTCGTCCGATGACGGAAGCTCGGGCACCGGCAAATCGAGTTCCAACTGGATTTGGTTCACGGAGATCGCATCAGCTGTGCTGACGCCCTTGGGGGCCTTATTGCTCGGGTTCGCATCAGGTCGGCCAGTGCCCGCGTCGCCGGTGGCTACACTGATGGCCATCGCGCCGTCGGGGCTGATCACGAGCGCGTAGTTGCGCTCATCGGACCGCGCCCAACCCAAGGGCATGGTTGTCTCGCGCAATGCCGCAACCGCCTCCATCCAAGCTGCGATGCCGATTCCGAACGGCGGATGGTTCGCCGTGAATCCACTCCAGGCCACATGCCAGCGGCGTGCAGCGTGCAGCAGGTTTTCTTCCGTCAGGCCGAGCTCCTGAAGGCGCCCAGTGACCTGATCAGGCTGCGACAGAATTAGCGGGGAAGGTGTCGTCATCGAATCCTCGAATCGGCCAGGTTCCGCTTTTTCTGCCTCAGACGAGGGAGAAAAACAAGAAGCTCGTCCCGATTTCCACCGCCACTATGACGAAGACCGCAAGTGGGAGGATCAAGTCGTGTCTTGTACGTTGGCCCCTTCAAAATAATCGGGGATCGAGTGAGAAGGGTTCCTGGCCAACGATACGGATCTCGGCCACGGCCGGATGGCCGTGGTTAATCAGCACATTTACGTCCGGTGAATTGGCGACCGGCACAATGGCCGAAGGTACGCGCAACAACAGGGTCGAGCGTCCTTCATGCCATTCGTCTCCCCTCTCCTGACTCCAGGCCTCGTGCTGACGCCAGTCCGACGGCAGATCAGGGAGTCCAATGTCCTTTACCGTTACCGAATCGGGCAGCTCGTACGTCACCATGACGAGCTCCGGCAGGAGCGCCGGGTCTTCGACATGGACGAGCTTCTCGAGAACGCAAAGGGCAGGAGACGTAGCGCAGTACGTGACCGCATGGCCAACGGTGTTCCAGCGTCCGTCAAAATGAAGACCATAGCCGCCGTCGAGTGCCTGAGCATACTGTTTCCCCGACAGACGCCAGAGCAACATCAGGCGGCGGCGCCCCAAGCGATCTTGCCGAGGATGGTCTCGATCACGCGCGCACCGGCCTCGGTTTGGGCTACCACTAGCGGCGTCTCACCGCCGAGTTCGAGGAGCGGCCGACGAAGCCAGCGGTTCGCCTTCTCCTGATCACCGAAGGTCTGCTCAGCCAGAGATTGGACTCGCAAGAGCCGAACGGCGCGATCCGACTCATCCACAGTCAGTGGCTGCTGCTTGTCCGCGCGGTGACGGCGGGTGCGCTGCGGGATCACGAATGTCTCAATTTCCTGCTCGGTCATTCCGGCCTGGCTAAGCCCCCGAAGAGCAGAGAGCGGTAGCCTATTGCGCACGGCCAATGCCAGGTCGGCTTGCGAACGCACCACCCGGCCAAGCACGCTCTGGCCGCCGAGCTTTCGTGCGACTTCCTCGACGATGGCGATCGACATGACAGCCTCCTTGCTGCAGATGGCAACTTGCCGTAAATATAGACGGCAGATTGCCGATTATCAAGGACGGCGGTCGGTCATGGGGGGTACTGAACGTATGCACGGGACGGTCGGCATATTGGCATATGGATCGCTGATCGGCGACCCTGGTGACGAAATCGAGCCGTTCATCACCTCGCGCATTGCCTGTCAAACGCCGTTTCCCGTGGAGTTCGCGCGACAGAGTCGAACAAGAAAAGGGGCGCCAACGCTGGTCCCTAGCGAACTCGGCTGCCCGGTCAAAGCCGAGATACTTGTGGTCGAGCTTGATGCCAAAGAGGCGGCCGACCGCCTTTATCGGAGGGAACTGCATGAAGTTGGATCGACCAAAAGCTATACGCCACCAAAGCAGCCGACGCCTAACAGGATCATCATCGAGAGCCTGACCAATTTCGAAGGCGTCGCCACGGTACTCTATACCCGAATCGGCGCGACCATCCTCCATCCGACAGCGGCGAGCCTTGCCGAGATGGCCGTGGCCAGCGCCAGAGAGCTTAGCAATGGGACTGATGGCATCTCTTACCTCGACGATGCCGTCAAGGCCGGCATCGAAACCCGCCTGACGAAGGACTATATCGCCGAGATCCTGCGCCTGACTGGAGGGAATGATCTTAGGGACGCCATCGAGCGGATACGAGACAGCCGGTATCAGGTGCAGCTGTGATCGTCAGTGGGACACTTGATTTGGGGCAGATCGAGATCATTCCGATCGGGCCGGCGGGGCGAATATCCGATGCTGCATAATTGCCCGCCGCCAATGCCTTTTCTTAATCGCTGGCTCCGAGGGGCCGCGCGGATGAACGGAAACTATGGACATCTGCTGTTCGAACAGGCGGTCGCAAATGACAACACCGTGGTCGAAGAGTTGCGCCCGTATTTCGAGTCCGCTCATCTCGATGCCCGTGAAGTCTTCCATCGTGCCGCCAGGATCGACCTCCACCCAGATGCGGATGGCCCAGGCGCGGATGCACAGTATCCGAACTGCCTCCCAGCGACCGCGAAGAAAGGACTGTTCGGTGAGGTAATGGCCGGTCTGATGACCCAGGCTTATCAGTTCATCGGCGGCCACCAATGGACAATTCCTATCTTCCTGTTCCGGTACCATGCCGAAGTGGAGGCCTACATATTCGATCTGGCTCGCGATCCGGCTCGCGTTCGTGAGGTTTCCGGACGTCATGGGAATGACTTCATTGCGCTTGGGATTGATCCGGTCAGTGGTGAGGTCGTACGGTTCATTGCCGGGGAGGCGAAGTGGCGCGCGGCGCTCACGCCGAGTGCCATGAACGACATGATGCTTGGCAGTTGGACTGGCCCTGCAGGGGCCAGAGTGCGAAGCAACGACGGGGTATGGAACGAGATGAACCGCGGCCTCCCAGCGCCGCAGGGCCTTGAGCAAATGCACCGACTGCTGTGCGAAAAGGCGCGCGAAGAGTATGCAGAAGCGATCGTGTCTCTCGATCGGGCCTTGCTGATCGGGGCAGCACCTCTTCCTCGAACCGATCTGGTCTTCGTCGCCGGCAATCGCGCAGCGCGGAGGGTCGCGGGCCAAGCCTATCTCCCGGTGGCTGCGCCGCCGCCGGAATACACAGCTGGACGGCCACTGCAGGTCGTCGAGCTGGTGCTTGAGGGCGGCGTCGAGCTCATCGAGCAAATCTATCGGTCTCTATGGAATAATCGCTGATGGCTCGGCTCGACGAACAGCGGCGCGAACTGGCGATGAATATTCGCCTTGGCCGGGCCGCCGAAAACGAACTGACGCCGGCGCAGGCGCGACTGTTCGTTCGAAGTCTGCAGAACTCTTGGCACGTGCCACCTATCGGATGGGCCCAGAGCGAGTCACATGAGCAGTTCGACGATGCTCGTCGGCTGTTGCATGCCGCAGGGATCTTCCGGGAGATAGACGGACAAGGCTCAGCGGACGCGCTCGGATGCTACCGACGTGCCGCAGAGTTACTCGAATGGCTGGCACGATCCTCTGACGCGGTCACCCGTGACGTACCCGTCGGGTTGCTTGCTGCCGGCGCCTATCAGTTGGCCGGCCTGCCCGCGATGGCGACAAGTCTACTGCGTCAGGGGGGTTATGGTCAGGGTGTTGCCGAAATCTTCGCCGCGTTTTTGAGCACCGACTTTGACCGTTTGCTCGAGCGTTCTGCCGCATTCTGGAGAGACAACCCCGCGCTTACGGGCCGGGACGGCTCGGGGCCGCTCCTGGCAGCGGAAGACGAGGCCGACATTGAAAGCGACGAACCGGCGGAGGACGGCGTCGACATTGCTCGCATGCCAGACGATCGGGACGAGGGCGCACCCGTGCCTCCTGCTAGCAAGATTGGCTGGTATGTCGTGGTCGAGTTGGTGCGTGCGGTCGGTCTGATCGGCGACAGTCTCCGCAGAGGCAATAATTCCCGGCTCGAGCAGGCGGTGAACAAACTGTCGGGCCTGAGCACGTTGGCGACACGCCTCGCCAGCGACGAACTGTGGATTCTGATCAATCTGATCGAGGCGACCGCAAAGCGGTATTCCGACAACAGCCTTCATGGCCGCGTCTCGCGACTGGCGGCAAACGCACCGGGACAGCAAGCGCGGATGTGGAGGTTCGCGCGGGAGCAGTACGCTCGCGGCCGAGGTGTGTTGTGGACATCGCAGGTTCAGGGCCTCGAGCGCCTCATCACCAGCAGTAGCTTTGCACTCTGCACGCCAACGGGTTCAGGCAAGACTCTGGTCGCCAATCTGGCCCTCGTGAAGGAACTCCTGTTGATTGACGCACAGCCCGGCGCCGCACCACTTGCGCTGTACCTCGTTCCCTCACGCGCGCTGGCGAGCGAGGTGGAGGCGAAGCTGACGGCGGAGTTGGGCAGCGACCTGATTGTGACAGGGCTCTATGGCGGCGCCGACTGGGGGATCACCGACTATTGGCTCACCGCTGACCGTCCAGTGGTGCTGATCGCCACGGTCGAGAAGGCCGAGGCGCTGATGCGCTATGTGGGTCACCTGCTGGTCCAACGGCTGAGACTGCTCATCCTCGACGAGGCACATCAGGTCGTCAGCGAGAATGACGCGAACGCGCAGGAGGCGCTCGCCGCCCATACCAGCCGAGCGATGCGGCTGGAGGCAATGATCTCGCGACTATTCGCGGTCAAGCCGGGAATGGCGCGAATAGCCTTGACCGCGGTCGCAGGCGGCGCGGCGGGTCCCGTTGCTAGATGGATAGAGGGACGGGCGGACGCCCTGCCGGTTGGCTTGGGTTATCGCAGTAGCCGGCAGCTGATCGGTGGTCTGCGGGTAAATCCACGACGCGCGCCCGAAGCCATCCTCGATATCGTGAATGGTCAGCCGCTCTATGTCCGAGGACGAGACGCGCCAGTCTACCTTCCGCTACGCCTCCCGGCCATGCCGCTTCCTGCAGCGGGCATTCGGAACAGCTTGCCGCACTACAACGAATTGTATGTGTTGTGGACGGCGCTGCACCTGCTTGAGGGAAACCGGCGCGTTTTGATTTCAGTCGCTCAATCGCCGGAGCGCTTGATGAAACGCTATGTCGAGGCGTTTGACCTTCCCGGATGGCAGAATGTTCCGCCCTTCGTCCCACCGGCCGACGCCGAGGGGCAGGCGCGCCTTCAGGAAGCCCGTGCAGCTTGCATCGATTATTGTGGCCAGCAGTCGTTCGAACTCCGCCTGCTCGATCGCGGCATCGCGACGAGTCATGGCCAGATGCCACAGCGCCTGCGGCGGCTGATGACCGATCTTATCGATCGCAGGATCTGTCCCGTCACGATCGCCACGGCAACGCTGACGGAAGGCGTAAATCTGCCATTCGACATCATATTCCTGACGAGCCTGGAGCGTCGCAGCTACGACGCCCAAGCTCGTCAGCCAATCGTAGTGCCCATGTCGACTGCTGAGTTCCGCAACTTGGCGGGCCGTGCCGGTCGGCCGGGCGCAGCGGAGTCGATTGAGGGCATGACGCTGGTAGCGGTCCCGGAAGCTGTCTCGACCACAGCGCGCGGCCAGCGCAGGGAGCAATCGCGTCAAATTCGGCGAGCAGAAGCGGACTATAACAACCTCCTCGGCCGACTTCAGGCGGAACAAGCGGCCGGTCCTGTGCACAGCCCGCTTGTCGTGCTCCTACGCTCGATCTGGCAAAAGGCTGCGGCGCAATTCGGACTTCGGACGGAAGAACAGTTTCTCTCCTGGCTGGAAGCGACACTGCCTGAAGGCGCCGGCGCCAACCTCGGCGTTGCATCGCGCGTTCCAGCAGATCAGCTCGGCGACAGCCTTGACGAGCTGGACGGGTTCCTGCTCAGCGCGATCGAAGAACTCGCCCGCGCGGATCGGGAGGTTTTAGATGGGCCGCGAACCGAGGCGCTGTTACAGGACCTGTGGCAACGAACGTTCGCCCGCGTTGCCGCCGCCGAAGAGGCCTGGTTGGAACGAAGCTTCGTAAGGCGCGGGCGGGCATTTGTTGAGCGGCTTTACCCTAACGCGGAGCAGCGGCAACGGCTCTATCAATACGGCTTCACGCCATACATCGGACGGCGCTTCGAACTTGTGGCACCTCAGCTGATCGCCGAGCTGCAAGGCGCAGCCGAGTATGGCGCTTGGCCAACAGAACAAAAATTCGCACTGTTCATCCGTCTCGGAGAGCGCGTCCGGGCGGAGCCCGGAATTGGCTTCCGCGTGCGGGACACCGTCAGCGACCAAGCCTCGCTTGCGAATTGGCGCGGCATCATGGGCTGGTGGATGCAGCTGCCCGGCTCTCAAGCTCCGGATGCCGAGCGGTTACGCTCCTGGCAACGCTTTGTCGCTGACAACATCGAGTTCAAGCTGGGAGTTGCAGTCGGTGCGGCGGTCGCACGTGCCTGGGGCGAGAATGCGGCCGGTCTTGAAACACCCACTCTCGACACATGGCGGGGGACGACGCGCTTGCCGTGGCTAGGTTTTTGGTTCCGCGAACTTCTGCGCTGGGGCACGCTCGATC
>NZ_RZSU01000139.1:0-14639 GCF_003997585.1 Mesorhizobium sp. M5C.F.Cr.IN.023.01.1.1
GCGTTTCGCGCAGCTCGAAATCGCCGAAATGTTTCCTGAGCGAAGCACTGACCTCCGGCCAATGTCGTTTGAGCCCGCCGCCACCGGCAATCGGATTGAGAACCACCCCGACCTTCAAGAACGCCCTCCGCAAAGGATCGCAGCGACAATGCTGTCCTAAATCCTTTGCCGGCATTGAAGCCCGCGCCGCGATGTGGGGCAAGAGCCGAATGCTGATCATGCTGCTCGCCGCAGATGAGGGCGTGTCCCGCCCCTGCATCTCGTCCAGAAAAACGCTCTGACGCCGAACTTGGTCCCCGATAATCCCGCTATCCACAGGCTCGCGGCTGTTTCGCCAAACGCTTACTCGGCGTACATTAAACCCATCTCAGGCGGCTACCGATTGCCAGTCGAAAGACAAAGCGAAACGGCGGATTTCCTGAGGCCCGTACGGCCCCCGAATGAAAGCAGGCTTGCCTGTTTTGACGAGAGATGCCGAGACCTACGGGGCCGCGGAAAGCGTGCGAACGCCTACGGCGGACCGATGCTGCCATGAAGGACGGCAAAAACCTTCGATGGCGCGCTGGACGAAGCTCGCAAGGGTGGAGACTGGCGAGGTCCCGAACGGACGCTGCCCTCGGGCGGTGGCTGGCAGGACCGTCAACATCAAGGCCGGCATGGCGCGACGTCTTTACGGAAGTTGCTGCCGCGATCGTGTCCTGATCTGACAGGGAGGCGCTGGGAGAAATCCCGGCGCCGACTGTCTTTCATGGCCATCCCCGTGATGTTGTTGGCGGGGTTTCAGCGTACGCCGGACACCTTGGCCGAGCGCGATCTGCGGTGCCGAGGGCACGATCTTCATCACCAGGCGCAATCGAGCTGCACACCGTTCTGCCGGCGCTGATGAAGGCAGGCGCCAAGCTTGAGCACGTCTGCGACTACTGATGCCGTTCGGCCACAGGCGGAACTCCTGAAACCTTCCCTTGTGCTTCGCCACGCACATTCCACAATCGCGGCCAAATCCCGCCTTGATCTACGGCGATTGGTGAACGCACCAGCGCCGCACGTCCTTGTAGCACTCGCCAAGGTAATTCGAAGGGACAAGACCGTGATTAAGACCACCCTTGTCGCCATGACCATCGTCGGCTGCGACTGCGATGCCAGGCTTTGCGAGTATATCGGCGAGACGCCGGCCAAGTGGTCGACCATCGCCGATTGCGAAGCGGCGATGAAAAGCCAGATGTCGCACGCGCGCAATTTCAACTACCCGCTCGTGTCCGGCATCTGCCGCGCGACGCAGACCTCGTCGCAGCTTGCCGCGACGGCCTCGACGCTTGAGTTGGCGGCAGCAGCGCAGATCGCCACCGACCCACTCCCGTCCGAATTGAGCCGCCGGCCCAGCGTTGCTGTCGGGTCGCAGGCAGCAGCCACGGAAACAGAGGCTGCCAGGCCGGTCGCCTTTGAAGCTGCGGTCGATGGCGGACGCTCGGTGCTGTATCGCACGAAGAACGGTTACGCCTTGGTCAAGACCGACCTTGGCCGCGCCGCATCCGCGACCCTCGGAATGGCCAAGCGGTCGGCGAACTGGCTGGCGGCGAAAATGCCGAACAGTTTGTAGGCGCCTTCAGGCGATGCCGCTCAGCGCCTTGATCGCAGCCGACCATGGCTGAACGTCAGCGGCTAACCCGCCGCCTCGTCCTTTGCGCCGATCTTGCGCACCAGCGCCGCCGTTGCCAGCATCGCGCCCATGTCTGATATCATCGGTGCGACATGCTTGGCGTAGTCTAGCGGCACCGATTTATCAGGCAGGTCGAAGAAGTCCTTCGTCTGCGGCAACAGTAGAAAACCGTCGCCGCCATTGAGCGCAACCCGCGCCGGATCATCAGGCCAGGTCTCGCTGAGCCATGTCAGCGCCTGCGCCAGACGGCCACTCACCAGCGGCTGCGCCGCCTCGACATTGTCGGTGCGGAAGTCGTAGGCGGCATCGAGCTCGGGCACGCCGCATGATAATTCCTGCATCTTGCTGGCGAACATGCCGCGGAAGAACCCGACGGCCACGTCAGTCCGGCGGGCGGCCACCAATATGCCGGGGAACGGCACGATGGTCTCGAAGGCGACGACGATCCCCTTGAATGCTATCGTGCCGCTCTTGCCCGTGCCTTGCCGGAGATCGGCTTCGTAAAGCTCGAACGGAAATCCCTCGTAGCGGCCGGATACGATGTCGTCGAAGCGCTTGCTGTTAAAAGTGCCGATCGTCTCGCGCGGCAGCCGGTCGAACGAATTCGGCGTCACCTCATGCTGGTACCGCATATCTTCAATGAAACCGAAGATGATCGGCAGCAGCGTTTTGCGGAACGATTGCTGCAAGGTGCTCGCCGGCTTGATCGCCTGGAAATAGAGCAGGATCGCCGCCACGAACCCGACGACATACAGCAGCACATGCGGCGTCGAGAACCATCGCTCGTATGGATCGGCGACCGTGTTGAAAAGCCAGGCGACGAGCGCCACGGACAACAGCACCAGGCCGATGAACAGCGGCACCCGCCAGCGGACTTGCCGGTAGGCCGCAACCCTTTCGACCTCATAGACCTCGAGATTCCTTTTGATGCCGGCGATGTCAGCTTCACTTGGCATAAAATCCGCTGCTTCCATCGCCATCCCCCGTCGAAAGACCGAACACCCAGCTCGGACAATAGCCGATTTTGCGGAAAGTCGCGCGACTACAGCGTTGGGATGGTGGTGAGCGCACACGATTCATCTGAGCCACCAGTCAACTATGGCTATCAATTCCCGTTACCAAAAACCGCAACGAAACGGGCCGTAACCTTTTGCCTTAATGCGCCCTCCAGCGCCTCAACGGCAACCAGCCGCTCATGGTCGCCGGCGCGCAGCCGCATGAAGGGATGCAGCCGGTAGGCGGCAATGGCGCCACGCGTGCCGGCGTCAGCGCTGATATCGGCGGTCAGGATGCCCCCCATGCGGCCGGGCCACGGCTGGCGCGCAAAGGCGGTGCCTAGAAAATCGCCGAGCCCATAGGCGACGAGCGCCTTGCCGATCCGCTCCACCGGCTGCACGACATGGGCATGGTGGCCAGCGATCAGCCCGACGCCTTGCGCGGCCAAATGCCGGGCCAATGCCCGCGTTGCGGCCTGTGGAAAATGCCGGAATTCCCAATCCCAATGTGGCACGGCACAGGTGAGGTCGTCGGCGGCTGCCCGCGGCCATCGTGCCGGGTCGCCTTGCATCGACACACGGCCCGCGAACGCAGCCGCGCCGGCATTGCGCCACAGCGTGAAGGCGGCAAAGCCAATTGTCAGCGGTCCGACCACAAGGCGCTCGACCGGCCCGCCGGCGGCGGCACCGATGCTGCGGATGCCGAGACGGGTCAGCGCCGCCACGGTCTCGTCGAAACCCTCGACGCCTTGGTCGAGCACATGGTTGTTGGCGAGCGACAAAACCAGCTTCTCGCGCGAGATGCCGGCGGCCGCCAGCGCCTCGGCGAGAAACCGCTCGGTCATGGCATGACGGGTGCCAAGCTTCGTTCCCATCGTCGCGCTCGGCCGCTCCACCACCGGGCTTTCGCAATTGCCGATCACCAGATCGGCGGAGCCGAGCAGCGTGGCGATCGCCGGGTCGCATTGCGGCGCGCTGCGATTGGCCACCGCCGAGATATCGCCGACAAAGGCGAGCCGCACCGTCCGCGCCGGTGGCGGCTCGATCATCGTTCCAGCCGCCGGCGCAAAGCCTTGGCGATCGCCGCTGAGCGAAGGCTTTAAGAAGCGCGGCAGCCAAGACAATTTGTAGGAAAGCGGATAGTTCGACACGCGCAGCCTGCACCGGGGATGAACGGCCACGGTAGACGATGCGCACGATATAGCGAAGCGCCTCCGTTCGGAATCGTGCTGCCAGATGCCCCGCAGTAGGCGTAACACACAAGATGCGTATATGGTTGCCGCCGAACGGCATACCGGAGGACCAAGATGACGCGATTTTCGAGCCTGCTGGCATCCGCCCTCATTCTGCTGCTGCCGGTTTCTTCCGCCGGGGCCGCAGCCTCCGAACCGGCCGCCCTGTTCGAGGCAAAGACCGTAGCGGACCGCGACAGCACGCTTACTGCGCTGGAAGCCGCCGCGCCCACTGATCCCGCGTCGGTTTACGCCGCCGGCGCCGGCCAATTCTTCACTGCGCTGGAGATCCTGGCCGGCGGGCTGCACCGCCACGGTTTCGAAAGCCCGCAATCCTTCATGCTGCCGCTGATGCGGCTGCCGGTGCCGGACAATCCCAATCCCGAGCCGCTGACCTACGACGGCTTCCGCGCCATCCTGGTCGCCTTCCGTGACCGGCTGGAAAAATCCGCCGCCACGCTCGGCTCCGTGCCCGCCGGTGCCGATATCGGCATCGAGGTCGACCTCACCCGTCTTGGCATCGATCTCAACGAGGACGGCCAGATCGCGCCGGACGAAAGTGCCGCCGCGATCATGGCATCCCTGTCACGCGGCGGTGCGCCAGACCCGGCTGCACCCGCCCTCACCTTTCGCTTCGACCGAGCCGACGGCTATTGGCTGCAGGGCTATGCCGAATTCCTGATGGCGCAGGCGGATTTCTGGCTGGCGCATGATTTCAGGAACGCCTTCGACGGTTCGTTCCACATGCTGTTTCCGCGCGCCAAACTGCCGCTGCAGGACGCTCTGGTTCCACCAGACGGCGGCATGAGCGGCGGCATGTTGTCGTCCGAATGGCGCATCGCCGACTTCATCTCGCTGGTTCATCTGGTCAACTGGCCGGTCGTCGAGCCGGAGCGCCGGCAGGCGGCGCGCCGCCACCTCATGGAAATGATCCGGCTGTCCCGCGAAGACTGGAAGGCGATCCGCGCCGAGACAGACAACGACCGTGAATGGCTGCCGGGCCCGCAACAGAAAGGCGCCAGCCCACTCACCGGCCTCGAGGTCGGCGAGGAGCAGGTCCAGGCCTGGCACGCCGCGCTCGATATGGCCGAGGATCTGCTCGAAGGCCGCACCTTGCTGCCGCATTTTCGCATCGCCGACAAAGGCATCAACATGAAGCGCTTCTTCGACGAACCAAAACCCTTCGACCTTGTGTTGTCGATCACCGGTCCGGCCATCGCGCCCTATCTCGAGACCGAAAAGATCCTCACTGGCGAGGAGTTCGACCAGATCCAGCGCCAGTTCGGCGGCGCCGGGTTTTTGACATTTGCGCTGTGGTTCAACTGAGGGCGCGTTTCGACATCGCTCCTGACACCCTTGTGTCAGCAGCTTGGTTTCGTCTCGCGCCCCCGGTCACTCCGCTCTTTCCATTTTGGCCGATACCTCCCATATTCGAGGGCATGGCCAAACTTTCCGATAAAAAAACGCCGCCGCCGGCGCGTGATGATCGCGCTTCGCCGCCCAAGCGGCGCAGCCCGCTGACCGATTTCCTCGATGCCTCGGAGCCGTTGCACAAGGGCGGCTTTGCCGAGGCGCCGCAGGCCGAATTCTCAGGCACGCAGCTGACCGGCTCGATCGCCGATTGGGCCGAGCAGATCGAGCAGGAGGCCGAGAAGGAAGGGCGCCAAGTCCCCCCCCTTGAGGGGGAGATGTCGCCGAAGGCGACAGAGGGGGTCGGCAAAGGAAGCGCTCAACATGAGGGGTCGCCGAGCGCTGCCGCACCGACCCTACCCAGCGGCTCCGCCGCCACCCTCCCCTCAAGGGGGAGGGAAGGCGGCAAGCAAAAAAAGATCCCCGAACGCTCCTCCTCCCCCGGCCGCACCGCGCGCGGCACCTCGATGGGCGGCGCCGCCTCAGCCAGGGAGAGAACCGCGGCCGGCCTCAATCCGGTTGCCGGTCTCGACATTTCTCTCGAAGACGCCGAGACCATGACCTCCAGCGGCGTCACCGCCACCGTTGCGGCGCTGTCGGCACTGATCGAATCCGGCAACCCGCTGCACAAGGACGGCGTGCTGTGGACGCCACACCGCCCGGCCCGGCCCGAAAAATCCGAAGGCGGCATCACCATCAAGATGGTGTCGGATTTCGAGCCGGCGGGCGACCAGCCGACGGCGATCAAGGATCTGGTCGAGGGCGTCAACGACAACGACCGCACGCAGGTTCTGCTAGGCGTCACCGGCTCGGGAAAAACCTTCACTATGGCCAAGGTGATCGAGGAGACGCAGCGCCCTGCTTTGATCCTTGCCCCAAACAAGACGCTGGCCGCCCAGCTCTATTCCGAATTCAAGAAATTCTTCCCGGAAAACGCCGTCGAGTATTTCGTCTCCTATTACGACTACTACCAGCCGGAAGCTTATGTGCCGCGGACGGATACCTTCATCGAGAAGGAATCCTCGATCAACGAGCAGATCGACCGCATGCGCCACTCGGCGACGCGCTCGCTGCTGGAGCGCGACGACGTCATCATCGTCGCCTCGGTGTCCTGCATCTACGGTATCGGCTCGGTCGAGACATACACGGCGATGACCTTCCAGATGCAGATCGGCGACCGGCTCGACCAGCGCGCGCTGCTCGCCGACCTCGTCGCCCAGCAGTACAAGCGCCAGGACATCAACTTCGTCCGCGGCTCGTTCCGCGTGCGCGGCGACACGATCGAGATCTTTCCGGCCCACCTTGAGGACCGCGCCTGGCGCATCTCGCTGTTCGGCGACGAGATCGAGGCGATCACCGAATTCGACCCACTGACCGGCCAGAAGACCGGCGAGTTGAAGAGCGTCAAGATCTACGCCAATTCGCACTATGTGACGCCGCGCCCAACCTTGAACCAGGCCATCAAGTCGATCAAGGAGGAGCTCAAGCATCGGCTGGTCGAACTCGAACGGGCCGGTCGCCTGCTTGAGGCGCAGCGGCTGGAGCAACGCACCCGCTTTGATCTCGAGATGCTGGAAGCGACCGGCTCCTGCGCCGGCATCGAGAATTACTCGCGCTATCTCACCGGCCGCCAGCCGGGCGATCCGCCGCCGACCCTGTTCGAATACATCCCCGACAATGCGCTGGTTTTCATCGACGAAAGCCATGTCACCGTGCCGCAGATCGGCGGCATGTATCGCGGCGACTTCCGCCGCAAGGCGACGCTGGCCGAATACGGTTTCCGTCTGCCGTCCTGCATGGACAACCGGCCGCTGCGCTTCGAGGAGTGGGACGCCATGCGCCCGCTTTCCGTCGCGGTTTCGGCGACGCCCGGCGGCTGGGAGATGGAGCAGTCCGGCGGCGTCTTTGCCGAACAGGTCATCCGCCCGACCGGCCTGATCGACCCGCCGGTCGAGGTGCGCCCGGCCAAGACCCAGGTCGACGATGTCGTCGGCGAGATCCGCGAGACCACCAAGGCCGGCTACCGCACGCTGGTCACAGTGCTGACCAAGCGCATGGCCGAGGACCTGACCGAATATTTGCACGAGCAGGGCATTCGCGTACGCTACATGCATTCCGACATCGACACGCTGGAGCGCATCGAGATCCTGCGCGATCTTCGTCTCGGTGCCTTCGACGTGCTGGTCGGCATCAACCTTTTGCGCGAAGGCCTCGACATTCCCGAATGCGGCTTCGTTGCCATTCTCGATGCAGACAAGGAGGGCTTCCTGCGCTCCGAAACGTCGCTGATCCAGACCATCGGCCGCGCCGCGCGCAATGTCGACGGCAAGGTCATCCTCTACGCCGACCAGGTCACCGGCTCGATGGAACGGGCGATGGCCGAGACCAACCGCCGTCGCGAGAAGCAGATGGAGTGGAACGCGGCCAACGGGATCACCCCGGAATCGGTCAAGTCGCGCATCTCCGACATCCTGGACTCGGTCTACGAAAAGGACCACGTCCGCGCCGACATCTCTCAGTTCACCGATAGCGCCGGCGCGATGATGGGCAACAATCTGAAAGCCCATCTCGACGCGATGGACAAGCAGATGCGTGACGCCGCCGCCA
The DNA here is from genome assembly GCF_003997585.1 of Mesorhizobium sp. M5C.F.Cr.IN.023.01.1.1. NCBI lineage: Bacteria > Pseudomonadati > Pseudomonadota > Alphaproteobacteria > Hyphomicrobiales > Phyllobacteriaceae > Mesorhizobium > Mesorhizobium sp. M5C.F.Cr.IN.023.01.1.1. The sequence continues at coordinate 7,902 of NZ_RZSU01000139.1, forward strand.
ACCTCGACTTCGAGAAGGCGGCCCGCATCCGCGACGAGATCAAGCGGCTGCGCGAGATGGAGCTGTCCATCTCCGACGATCCGCTGGCCAAATATGCCGACATGGAAAGCCCGGTCTCGGGCCGCGAAAAGGGCAAGCACAACAAGGGCCGCGCCATCCACCGCACGGTCGACAATGACGGCAAGAGTCTCTTCCGCAAGCCGCATCTCGACGAGATGGGCGCCGACGGCGCCGTGCCGGTCAAGAAGCCGCTCTTCGCAAAACCTTCGCTCGACGCCATGGGGCCGGGCACCGACATGCCGACGCCCGCCGGCGCGGTGTCGCGCTCGCTGTTCAAGAAACAGTCGGCGCAAGAGGCGCACGGCTCCGACTTCGGTATCCCAGGCGACTCGACCAAGCCGCTGTTCAAGAAGAATTCGCTGGACGAGATGACGGTGCGACGGACCGAGAAGCCCGTTGAGGGCGACAAGCCAGTCAAGCGCGAACGTGCCGGCATCGGCTCCTACGAAAACCCCGCCGATGCCCGCCGTGAGAAGCGCCGACCCGGCAAGACCGGGCGGCCGGGACGGTAGGTAGCTTCCCTTCTCCCCTTGTGGGAGAAGGTGGATCGGCGCGTAGCGCCGAGACGGTTGAGGGGTGCTGGACGGATCGCCGTCGGTGCCTAGCTGGAACACCCCTCATCCAACCGCTTCGCGGCCACCTTCTCCCACAAGGGGAGAAGGGGGAGCAGGACCCCTTGCCATCGACCCTGCCCTTGGTGTAGCCAGTTTCCACTCAAAACGTCTTGAAAGGAGGGCTGCGTGACTTTCGACCACCACCGTCAGCGCGGCCCTGTCTGTGCCCTGCGAGCTTGCTTGCAGGGCTGACCAGAGACGGTCCGGGTTCTCCCGCTTCGCTTTTCTTGGTCTGCCCTTCGTGGTGCCGCAACGCCGATTTTGAAGGCAAGCGCACCGTCAAAGTGCATCGAACCGGAACCTCCCTCCGGGCAGACCAGAGAAACCCACATGGCCCTGATCAGCCTCAAGTCCCTCGGCGTCACCATGAGTTCGCCGCTCTTCTCCAACCTCGATCTCACCATCGGCACCGGCGACCGCCTCGGCATCGTTGCCGCCAACGGGCGCGGCAAGTCCACTTTGCTGAAGTGCCTGACCGGCGAAATGGAGCCGACATCAGGCGACATCACCCGCACGCGCGGCCTGCGCGTTGGCTATGTCGAGCAAGCCGTTCCCGCAGCATTGGCCGAGCACGGCTTTCAGCGGGTGGTGGCCGACGCCTTGCCGGCCGAGCAGGCTGAAAGCGAGCAATGGCGCGTCGACGTGGTTCTGGATTCGCTCGACGTTCCGCAGCCGATGCGTGAGCGGCCGATGCGGGCCTTGAGCGGCGGCTGGCAAAGGCTGGCGCTGATCGCCCGCGTCTGGGTTACCGATCCGGACGTCCTGCTTCTCGACGAGCCGACCAACCATCTCGACCTCGCCAAGATCAGCCAGCTCGAGACCTGGCTGAACGCACTGCCGCGTGAGGTGCCGGTGGTGATTGCAAGCCACGACCGCGCTTTTCTCGATGCTACGACCAACCGGACGCTGTTCCTGCGCCCCGAACAGTCACCGGTGTTTGCGCTGCCCTATTCGCGGGCGCGCGACGCTTTGAGCGAAGTCGACGCCTCGACCGAGCGCAAATTCCAGCGTGACATGAAGGTGGCGCAGCAATTGCGCCGGCAGGCGGCCAAGCTCAACAACATCGGCATCAACTCGGGCAGTGACCTGCTGACGGTCAAGACCAAGCAGCTCAACCAGCGCGCCCAGCGCCTCGAGGAGGTCGCAGCGCCGGCGCACCGCGAAAGATCGGCGGGCGCGATAAAGCTCGCCAATCGCGGCACCCATGCCAAGGTGCTGATCACACTCGACCTGGCGGTCGAAACGCCTGACGGAACGCTGCTGTTCAGGACCGGCAAGCGCCATATCTGCCAAGGCGACCGCATCGTCCTGCTCGGCCGCAATGGTGTTGGCAAGTCGCGGCTGATCAGCCTGATCAGAAATGCCATCATCGAGCCCGATATCGCGGCGCAAGGCGTGAAGGTGACGCCGTCGACGGTGCTCGGTTACAGCGACCAGGCGTTGTCGGGCGTCAGCGGCGGCGACACGCCGCTGGCGATGCTCTCGCGCAGATTCGATGTCGGCGAGCAGCGCGCCCGCTCGCTGCTGGCGGGCGCGGGCGTGAGCATCGACATGCAGGAGCGCAGGATCGGCGTGCTGTCGGGCGGACAGAAGGCGCGGCTGATGATGCTGGCGCTGAGGCTCGCCAATCCCAACTTCTACCTGCTCGACGAGCCGACCAACCATCTCGACATCGACGGCCAGGAGGCACTGGAAGCGGAACTGCTTGCCCATCAGGCAAGCTGCGTGCTTGCCTCGCACGACCGCTCCTTCATCAGGGCGATCGGCAACCGCTTCTGGCTGATCGAGAAGCGGCGGTTGACCGAGATCGACAGCCCGGAGGATTTCTTTCGATCGGTGGCTGAGGGGAATGGCTGAGGAAAGCCACCCATCTGCCGGGCCGGCATTCAAGGTGCTGCCGGCCCACGCTTCCCCGCGAGCCGAAAAAGGCGCATCCTGAAGTCTTGCAAACCGAGGGAGGAAAACGGTCATGCGTGGCGCGGACGTCGTCAAGAACCTGTATGATACCTATGCAAAACGTGACATTGAGGGCGCGCTGGTCGACTGCGCCGATGATATCGTCTTCCGCTGGGTCGCCGAACCGGCGCAGTCGCGCTATGCCGGGGTGGCCAAAGGTAAGCAGGAGTTCCTTGCCCGGCTTTTGGCGCTGGACGACGATTTCGAATACCGGCGCTTCATCCCGGTCGAGATCATCGACGGCGGCGACAAGGTTGCGGCGCAGGTCGAGATCCATATGACACGCCGAACCACCGGCGAGGAGTTTGTCATGCGCACCGCCGATTTCTGGACGCTACGCGACGGCAAAATCATCGAGATGGTGGAGTATTACGACACCGCTCTGGCCGCATCGGTCATCTGAGACGTATCCCGACATAAGGCCCTGCGACAGAAAATTCTCCGCGATCTGTCGGATCATGGCCGCGCGCCACGTCCTTGGGTTGCCGACACGGTGATGCCGGCGCCAATCGAGGAGAGAGCATCATGTCTATTCTGTCATCCCTAGGTCGCATAGCGACCCGTTATTCGGCGGCTCGCGCCCGCTACCGCAGCGAGCGCGCCCTCCTTTCGTTGCCGATCGAACTCCGCAAGGACATCGGCTGGCCGGAAATCGTCGTCGACGCACAGAACAGCCCGCGTATTGGCCTGGCTCTTTGAGAAGGACCGGCCGTCGCGCGGTCGGCATTAAAAAACGCATCGGCCATGTAGGATCGCCGCTGCCTCATTCGTCCTGTGGTTCGCAACGCCCAACCAGAGAGGAGCAAGACATGAACGATCAGCCCCAAACCCAGCCCGCAGCCAAAGTCCTCGGTGGGTTGACGCCCTACCTTCAGCTGGACGGCGCCTTCAAGGCTTCAGAATTCTATCAGAAGGCGTTCGGCGCCGAGCAGGTCTTCTTCTACCCGCCGGACGAGCAGGGCCGGACGATGCACATCCATCTCCACATCAACGGTTCGACCTTGATGATTTCCGATTTCTATCCCGAGCACGGAATGTCCGCGGTGAAGCCGCAAGGCTTCACAATGCAGCTTCATCTGGGCAGCGACGACATCGACGCCTGGTGGAAGCGGGCCGTCGATGCCGGCTGCGAGGTCGTCATGCCGCTCCAGGTGATGTTCTGGGGTGACCAGTGGGGCAATATGCGCGACCCGTTCGGTGTCGAGTGGGCGATGAACGCGCCGGTGAAGAAGGCATAGGAGAAGCACGATGTCCTATGTCGATGGTTTCGTTCTCGCGGTACCCAAGGCAAATCTCGATGCTTACAAGAAAATGGCTCAGATGGGCGGCACTGTCTGGATGGAGCATGGCGCGCTCGCCTATGTCGAATGCATCGGCGACGACGTGCCCTATGGCGAGCTCACTTCGTTCCCGCGCGCCGTGCAGGCCAAGGACGACGAGATCGTCGTCTTCTCCTGGGTCGTCTATGAATCGCGGCAGAGCCGCGATGCGGTGATGGCCAAAGTGATGGCCGATCCGCGCCTGAACGGCGACTTGTCGACGATGCCATTCGACGGCAAGCGCATGATCTTCGGCGGCTTTCAGCCGTTCATCGAGTTGTAGGCCGGCAACGCATTACGCTAGGCGGTCGAGCAGCGGCTTGAGCCGGTCGCCATAGCGTTTCCACAGATCGACCGAGCCCTGGTACATCGGCTGGCGCACCTGCGCCGCCGACGCCGTGCGCACCGGCCGGTCGGTCTCGTGGAACGACAGCACCGCATCGTCCCATGGCAAGCCGAGATGGGCGATCAGCGCCCGCGTCTGCCCTTCCTGGTCGGCGACGAAATCTTCGTAGCGCACATCATGCAAGACATCAGGCAGAACGGTGCGCCAATGCGCCATCATATCGGTGTAGAGGTTGTGGAAATCGGCGAGCTCGCCGAGGTCGTAGCCGTAGCGGTGGCTGTCGCCGCGGAAATGCACCTTGTAGATCGACAGGCATGTCGCCGCCGCATCGCGCACGCAATGAATGATCTTGGCCTTGGGCAGCATCAGATGGATGAAGCCTACCAAAAGGAAATTGCCGAGCATCTTGTCGGTGACGTGCCGGAAACCCGGATAGCGGGCGTGCAGCAGGTCTAGATAGGCCTGGCCTGCCTCGGCATAGGCCTTGTCAGGCATGTCGGCGATGCCCCAGGGAAAGCCGCCCTTCATAGCAGGCGGAAACTGCTTGCCGAGCGCCGTCTTCAATATGCCGAGCTCACCGGCGCCATAGACCTGCGGATGGCTGGCGATGATCTGCTCGACCAGCGTGCTGCCGGAGCGCGGCATGCCGACGACGAAGATCGGCGTATCGTCGGCGATCCCGCTCGGTCTGTGCTTGTCGAAGAAGGGCTTGTCGAACACCGCCTTCATCGCCTCGAATTCGGCGCGTGTCTTGGCCGCATCGTAGTCGATGCCCGTGCGGCGGATCGCATTGCCTTCGGCGAAATAATCGAAGGCACGGCCATAATCCTTCAAATCGTCATTGGCCTTGCCGAGGCCGAAGGAAAGCTGCATGCGCGCCAGGCTGCCTTCCGGCGCCTTGGCGTGTTGCGCCTCCATCCCAGCAAGCTCGGCGTCGCGCTCCTGCTGGCGCTTGACCTGGGTGAGCATCAGCCAGGCCCTGGCCATGCCGGGATCGACCGCCAGCGCCTGCCGGAAATGCTCCGCCGCCTCTCCGAGGCTGCCCTTCTCCATCAGCCCGACGCCCAGACCGTGCAGCAAATCGGCGTCCTTCGGCCGAATTGCCAGTGCTTCGCGGAAGACGGCAAGCGCCTCGTCGAGCCGCCCAGCCTCCTGCAGCGTTTCGGCAAGCCCGATGCGGGCGCGGACATGGAACGGGTTGCGACCGATGGTGCCGCGATAAATCTCCTCCGCGCCCTCGAACTGTCCGAGCTGCTTAAGCGAGGAGCCGAGATTGTCGCGCGCCGCGAGCTGGTCCGGCCGCAGCGCCACCGCGCCACGGAAGAAATCGACGGCTGCACCGACACGGCCGAGGTCGCGCATCACCGTGCCGAGATTGTTGAGGAAATCTGGATTCTTGGGCTGCAGGCGCACCGACTGTTCGAGCAGATCGAGTCCTTCGGCGCTGCGCCCGGTCTGGTGCAGCAGCAAACCGAGGAAATGTGCTGCCGCTGCGTGATTGGCCTTTTGCGCCAGCACCTGCCGATAGAGCATCTCGGCTTCTTGCCGGCGGCCGGCCTGATGCAATTGCAGCGCCTGCTGCACGCGCTGGTCGAGCCCTAGCGGCGGCTGTCCGCCTGAGCCGAAATTGGCGCCCGCGCCTGCCGGTCTTCTCGGATCTCTGTTGATGGGAAACCTGCCGTGTTTTGTCCGCCTGCCGCGATCTAGGCCATCGGCGCGGCAGGTTCAAGGGTTCGTAGGCCAGCTTACCGGAAATCGGCCTGGGTCAGCACATACATGTTCTTGCGACCGTGCGAATAGGCTTCGCGCGCAACACTCTGGATCGACGAACGCTCCGCATCGAAGACGCTGAGATACTCGGCTTCCGCTCCACTGGTACTTGCCGCCGAAAGCGCTGCAATCTCCACAAAGAACGGCACTTCGAATATACCGTCATGGCCGACGAAACGAATGCGCTAGGCCGTCGCGTCATAGGAGCGGCTGCGGTTGGGAAAATTCAGCGTCATGATCGAGCTCCTCAGCGCATGACCCCGGAGGTTCGAAAAAGGATCATGCGGATCAAAGTACTACAGCGCCCTTTGAGCGTCCAAAAGGACGCGCAAACGCGCTGTAGGCACTGCAAACCGGCTATGTCAGATCAGGCGGTTGGTCTCCGCAACCTGTCTGGCCCGCCGCAGCGTGCCGTCGGTGTCGGCGATCTTACGCCTTGCTGCCTCGTCACTTCGTATCGTCAGACGCGCCGACATGACTTTCGCAGGCCCGACGGTCGGCTTGACGACGGGATCGACTGTTACGGCTACGCCACTCCCGGTTTTCACAGAGATCATGAAATTTTTCCTTTCGAACGAAATAAAACATAGATGCCGGTACAAAAGTTCCGGCGACGTCTCAGACTTTTTCAGAAAGCTCTTGAACCATATCAGCATTCTACAATTAATTATAG
>NZ_RZSU01000013.1:0-90219 GCF_003997585.1 Mesorhizobium sp. M5C.F.Cr.IN.023.01.1.1
CATGACAACGCCAACGACGCCAGGGATAGCCTTCAGCCGCTTCTCCACGGCGAGGCAATCGAGCATTGCGATGAGCCCGCGGACCTCAAGCGTGATCTTTTGCGTCATTTTTCCGTGCCTTGCCGTGAGGTGACAGTTCCGGCGAGTTGGCAGCATCAAGATTGCCGGAAACTCTATCGCCGTTTGCTCGATCTTCCACCATTGCCTGCTAGCTCCAGATTCAACTTCAGCCCAGCCAACCGCCGGCGAACCCGGCGCGGCGCAATCCGGCCACGATGTAGGGACAACCACGCATCAAGCGCCAAATCAGGCCGCTCAGATGGTTCTCGATCATCAACACTATGGGGCCCTGGTTGATGCCGAAGTGCCAGGGCGACACCCAACAGCTATAAGGATTGCCGGGCTCGCCTGGATGAGTGGGATTAAAGGCGGCCTTGAAGCCGTATCTGTTGAACTGCTTCAGTTTCGCCTGGTGGATGCAGAAACTGATCGCCTGCAGCACGATATCGGGTGCGAACGGCACCGAAGCAACGACCGCCCAAGGCGCGAGCGTGCCGTCATCCGGTCCGTAGGGCACGCCACGTCCGACATAGTCGTAGAACTCGCGCTGGATGCCGTTCAGCTTGAGAGTCGCCGGACCAGGCCCCTCGCTTGCGGTGATGCCCCAGCAACACTCCCGATAACCCTCGAACTTGCGCGGGTTCATGGTCGCATAGCATTGCTGGAGGTAGGTTGCCCGGCGACTGTTCTCGAAGTAATCGATGCCCTTCTTGCGCATGAAGGTGTCCTGAATTCCGCGAAAATCGATCCACACATGTGAAAGCTGGTGTGTGAAAAGCGGTCCGGCGTATAGGTACTCGTAGCCGTAGCAGCTCTCCCAGCGATAGGTGGACGTCCAGGCCGCGTAGCTGCTTTCCGGAAGCGGGTATGTCGGCGAGCCAAGTCCCAGAATGTAAAGGAGCAGCGCCTCGTCGTAGCCCTCCCAGCGGTATTTGATGAAGTCCGCCTCGGGAGTCCAACCGTGGGTCACTGTCTCACCCAAGTTCTGCGCCCACTGCCAGTCTACACGACGATAGAGTGCGTCGGCGAGCGTGCGGATTTCCCTCTCGTCGGCTGCTTCCTTCTCGAAATACGCGGCCGCCGCCAGCGCGCCGGCCAGCAGGAGGGCGCTGTCGATCGTCGACAGCTCGCATTGCCAGGCGCGCCGCCCCGTCTGCATGTCGAGGAAATGATAATAGAAGCCGCGGTACCCGGTAGCATCGGGCTCCGGTCCCTGGGGGGCTGTCCAGAAGAAGCGGAGCGTAGCCAGGGTTCGTGCGACAGCATCATGCCTGGCCATGAATCCGCGCTCGACGGCGACTGGGTAGCAGGCGAGAGCCAAACCCGTCGCAGCGATGCTCGACGGCCAGTCGGCGGCAGTCTTATCGAGGATGAGGCCGTTAGTAGGGTTCACCTCATTCAGAAAATAGTCGAAGCTCTCCCACTGCAGCTGCAGCAGCTCTTCCACATCGGCGCTTCGCCTCGCGTTCACCATACTGCCAATCGCCATGAACTCACCGCCTCGGTCACATTGCCCCGCAGTCGACGCCGATAAGCTCATCCGCCGTCTTCTTCTGCTTGTCGTTCAGAGCAGCGTACAGCTTCTCGGTCGCTGGCTTCACGGCCTTCATGGCTTCGACAATGGCTTCCAAGCCCTCTATTCGGGCATCCATCCGGTCGGTCGCGCTGCCTTGTTGCATTCTCTCCGTCACGCTCTCGCGCGCGTTCTGCAGGACGTCCACCCGGCCCTTGACGGCCCCTGCATAGGCGTTCCAGACGCCCAACTGGTCGCTGGTGATGCCCAACTCGTTCTTCAGGAAAGCAAGGCGGCCTTCGACCACGGCTCCTATTCCAGCCCCTGGATGGACGGCCATGGCACCCATCGCGCTCTGGCTTCCGGTCACTGCCTGGCCCATCAGCATTTCCATCATCAGACAGCCGCCACCCATCATGCCGATCACAGGCCTCGTCTCGGCAAGGGAGATCCCGGCAATCGTCGCGGCCGATGAGGCGGCCAGCACAGCCACTGCGAATGATCTCGACATGACACCTTTCCTCCTGGTTTCAGAACCTCTCGATCTCTGGCGATTTCCGGTTCGAAAGCCTCTATTCCTTCAAGCCCAAGACATAGGCCGACACGTCTCGCACCTCGTCCTGCGAGAGCTTTATTCTCGGCATGGTGGGATGGTCGTGAGCGGTAAGCCAGAAGTTGAGCGCTGCTGCGGTCATTCCCGGGGTCGCGGCAATCTCCTCGAAGCTGGGCGCCTCGGGGACGGGTGACTGAAGCTGGCCGGCGACGACAGCGTGGCAGGACGCGCAGACCTCGAGCGCGAGCTGGTACCCCTGCTGAACGTCTTGCGCCTGCGCAGCCGCAACCATCGTGAGGGTGCTCGTGACTGAGGCAATCAGTATTCGCATGGCAATATCCTCCCTGGTCCGGAGGCTGGCGGGACTTGGCCACCGCTCTCGTCACGTCATGCACATCGGGGCTGGCATGAGCAGCTTGTCCGCCAGCGCTTTCTGCGTGTCGTTTAGCGACGCGTAGAAAGGCTCCAGCGCCGCTTTGAGGCGGCGGAGCCCTTCCAGCCTCGCCGACAGCATTTTCTCGTGAAGCTCGATCCTTTCGACCGGCGTGCCGTCTGCGGAATTCATCGACATCATCATGGCGGCGGGCATTCCGGCCATCATTGCCTTTGCGGCACGGGCATTCGCTCGCAGCGCCTCCGCTACGGCCTCCCATAAAGGCTGCTGCGCCTCGGTCAGCTTGAGTTCGGTCGCGAGGAAGGCGATGCGGCCCTCGACGTGCTCCGGCGACATCATCTGTCCCATCGGACCGCCGCCGCCCGCCATCATGTCCATCATCATTTTCATCATGCCGTCGGGCATCATGCCGTTCGACATCATGTTGTTCGGTGTCGGTCCGCCCATCATCATCGAACCCGTTGCCGGGCCTGCGTCTGCGCCCTTCGGCTGCTCCGATGTGGCTGCAGGAGGTGTTTCCGATGCGCCTTCGGTGGTGTGATGGGCTTCATTTGCGAGAGCGGGGACGGTCAGAACCAGCATCGCCGCCATCGCCATGCTTCTGTACAGGGTACTCATGGCTGTCTTCTCCTGTTGGTTGGTAGTTTCATCGCCGGCCGCCTTCACCCGGCGGCCGAGGCGCGCACGATCCTCGGCGATCGCCGCGACTGCCGCATTGCTCTGCGATTGTTTCTCATGGTCTATACTCCCCCTTCAGGCCGCGTAATCAACGACGGTCATCATGCCGGTCGCCATGTGGTAGAGGTGGTGGCAATGGAAGGCCCAGGTTCCGGGGTTCGCGGCATCGAATGCCACCGTCACTTCGCGCATTGGCGGCACCCATACTGTGTCGCGCACTGCTCCGGCAAAGCGCTGGCCGTCAATGGCCACCACCTGGAAATGATGGCCATGCAGATGCATGGGATGTCCCATCATGCTGGCGTTGCGCATGGTGAGTTCGATGCGCTGCCCGTTGCGCACCGAGATCGGCCGATGGTCGCCCCATGTCTTGCCATTGAGGGTCCAGGAATAGCCCTGCATCGATCCGCCGAGCACCACCGGCTGCTGAAGAGCCGCTGGCATTTCCGCCAAAGGCTTGACGGCTGCGAGACCAACCTCGAATGCGAGGTCGAGCGCCGGCGCAGCTTGTTCACCAGCAGGCGCGACACGCTTCACCGCGCCGCCCTTGGTCGCCAGAACGAACCCTGTCCGCTCGACGCTGCCCTCGCGCAGTGCCAGGACCGGCCAGGCTCCCGCTTCATCGGGAATGCGCAGCCTGATGTCGATGCGCTGGCCCATGGCGAGTGGGAAGCGGCGGCCGCGGACCGGGACGACGGGGTTCCCGTCGACCGCAATTGCCTCTCCTTCGACCAATCCGGTGTCGATCCAGAATGCGGTCGCGGTCGCTCCGTTGATGAGGCGCAGCCGGACGTTGCCGTTCCGTTCGACCGGGAACGCCTGCGGATCGTCGAGTGTGCGGTCATTCGCCAGGTAGGCGTCGTACTCGATGTCATTGACGTCCATGGGCATCGACATGCCTTGGCCGTCGTCGGCCATGCCCGTCGCGGACATATTCATGCCCGGCATCGAATGACCCGACATCGAATGACTCGTCGCGGCACTAGCCGCGCCTGTCAGTCCGGCAAGCAGCTCCTGCGGCGTTTTGAAGCTGAAGTCGTGGAACAGCACCACGACCGGGTGTTCGTCCACGTCCGCTTCAGCGGCGTCGGTTACGATCAGCGGCGCGGCAAGCAGTTGCTGCTCCTGCAGCGTGTGCGCGTGCATCCAGTGAGTGCCCGGCGTCGCGATCAGGAAGCTGTAATCGTAGCTCTGCCTCGGCTGCAGCAGCGGCTGCGGTAGGTCCGGCACGCCGTCCTGCCCGAACGGCGGCGTCAGGCCGTGCCAATGGATCAAGGTCGGTGCGTCGAGCGCGTTTTCCATGCGGACTTGGAAGCGGTCTCCAGCGGAGGTGACCAAGCCGTGCGTGCCGTCTGGCTGGACAAGGCCGAGCACCTTGGCAGCTCGGCCGCCGACGTCGATGATCCGGGTGTCGGCACGAATGACCTTATAAGCGGCCGCTCGCGCTGTGCGCGGGATCACCAGCGGCAGAAAAACGCTCGTTGCGCCTATGGCCGCCGCGGACGCCAGGACCTTGCGACGGGATATCTGTTGCATGTGAAAGCTCTCCATCTTCGTGGCTCGAAGCCGGCTCGTCGGCGGCAAGCGCGAGCGTGGAAGCGCACGCGCTCAGGCGATGATGAGGAGCTTGGGAGGGCGTGGCTTGGTCGTTACGTCACCGGGAGAGGAAATGACGAGCGGTGCAGTCGCGGTTGGCTGGGCTTTGGATGCGATTTCGACTACCTGAATGTCGACGGGAACGCAGATTGAGCAGCCCGAAGCGGACGCACAACTTGTTCCTTGATCGTGCGCGTGGCCAATGTCGCAGGTCTTGTGGCGGCCATGTTCTGGCGCCACAGAGCTTCCATGGATATGTTCGGTTGCGTAGTGAGCGCCCTGGCCCGCGACTGCATTGGAATGGCCCCCGTAGACGATCGCGGAGGCCGCCATCAGCATCGCCAGAGAGATAGCCAGCCACCACGATCCGCCCAATTCCGACAGATGCATCATGAAAGGCTCCAATCCTGATCGGATAGCGTACCGATCCACAAGCCAACCCTCCTACATGCGCGGTGCCAAGCACCATCCTTAAGTGAATAATACCCTGCAACCGCGAACGACGAATTGTTCTAGGTCAAAGTTGTTCGCACGCAGCGGCAGTTTCCAGCTGCCCCAAATACCGGCATCGACAGGCGCAGCGTTGTGGATTCCGCAATCTTCGGCTTTCCGCGCCGATCGGACTGTGCGCTCTTTCTAAATTTCCGTACCTAAAGCCGCCGTTCCGCTGCCGTCCCCAGGGCTGCCTGTCATCAAAGCGCCTACAGTCGGGGTCATTGCGATACATTTGGCCATTGCTGAAAGCGGACATCAACTGACCAGTCCTCGACTGCCTGATCAAATGCGCCACACTATAAGAGGCGGCGCCGACATGTCCAAATTTGCAAGTGGCTCGTGTGATTGTCTTTGGTTGTGCATCGCCGTCATGCGCGCCGCGCAATCGAAGAGCCTGCTCCAAAATCTACAGCGGCAATCCGGTTTCCGGGTGTCGGTGGGGCGCGAGATCCACACCGGCGCCTGCAAAATCGCCCTCCGGCGATTGGCCGAGGGAGCGGAGGACCTCGGGCAGCGAAAAAGGATGAACCAACCCGGAAGCTTGCCGTGTGACTGGGCATGATGGCCCCGCATTTAACGCGCCCGAAGAGATTCGAAATCCTGCCCTCCAGATTCGTAATCACCCTGGCAAAAATAGCTGTTTTAAATTAACAACTTAAATCGTCTCAGCGCATAGGACATTACTAAGAGTTAGACTTTCCAAGCACTCTAGGATTCCGGGAACCCCATTGGCGGCCAATCCCTTTCAACGTTGTGAACCCCCCGCCTGAGCAGAACTCATACGGGCGACAATGGCCAGGTGACTTGTCTGTGGATGCCCCTAAGCGGCGTAGCCGCGACCGACATGGCTCCGAGTCAACATAGCAGCTAGGGGCAATCAGTTTAAGCGATAAGGTTCCAGCACAGGATTGAGCCGGCCCGGACGCCCGGCAGTTGTGAGGGTTCGTGAAGTCCCTCCGACCTTGATCCAGGTAAATGACGCCGTGCGACCTTCATACTAGCCTTAGGCACAGCACAATCTTGACAGCTGCACTGAACGAAAGCTCCGCAAAATGCCTGGCACAAAACATTCGATGGAAGAGGCTGTAGCGACAAAAAGCGTTTGAGCAGCGTTTCAGCCATAAAGGCGGCGTGGAGGCGGTTGGGATTTGCCGGAATCCACGAACAGGCGACTTGGCGCTGAATGTTCAGGTCCCCACGAAAAATGAGGCTGCCCTGGTGCCGGCGACATTTTGCGGTTTGGAAGTACTCGTAGATGTAGTTGGCACGGTTAGTGCTTACAAGGTTCACTAGCACTCCAACGCGCAGTTGCTAAAGTTCGCAACCGGTGTCTCGCCAAGCGGAACACCTTAGCGAAAGAAGACGCCTGTTAGATCGAAGCCATTGTAAAGCGCTTTACCGCAAGGATGTGCCGAGCGATGACCATCTCCTCGTCGGTGGGGATCACCCGCACTTCTACAGCGCTATCCTTGCTGCTGACGACATCCGCGTGAATTTGGTTGGCCGCGGCATCCAGTTCGACGCCGAGCCACCGTAGCTTGTCGCAAATGGCCGACCGCACCGGCGCCGAGTGTTCGCCGATGCCAGCCGTGAAAACGAGGCATTCAAGGCCCTCTAGCGTATTGGCAAGCGCGGCAGTCTCGCGCGCGGCGCGAAACACGAAGAGCTCAACAGCCTCGCGCGCCGCGTCGCCGGTATCAGTGATCAGCGCGCGCATTTCTGCAGAGACGCCTGACACGCCGAGCAGGCCCGACTTGTGATAGAGAAGATCCTCGAGTTCGGCGGGGCTCATGTTTTTCTGCATCAGCAGATAGAGCAGGACCCCGGGATCGGTGCCGCCCGGACGCGTTCCCATCACCAAGCCGTCGAGCGCGGAGAAGCCCATGGTCGTGTCGACGCTCTTGCCGTCGCGCATGGCGCAGAGACTTGCTCCATTGCCAAGGTGCGCAACAACGGTTCGCTTGCGGGCAAGCTCCGGCGAGATATCGCGCAGTCGCGTCGCGATGTATTCGTAGGACAGTCCGTGAAAGCCATAACGGCGGACCCCTTCGGCCTCGTAGTTGCGCGGCAGTGCAATGCGGCTCACCGTCGCATCGAGCGACTTGTGGAACGCTGTGTCAAAACAGCCGATCTGCGGTAAGCCAGGGCGAAGCCTTGCGATGGCGTCGACGCCGACCAAGGTCCGCGGCTGGTGCAACGGCGCTAGCGGCGTAATCTCCCTGACGGTTTCGATATTCGACTGGGTGAGCAGCACCGGCTCGTCAAACGAACGACCTCCGTGGACGATGCGGTGACCGACTGCGACCAATCCTCCTACGCCGGCACGTTCATCCAGCCAGCCGAGCAACGCGCCAAAACCAGCATAGTCCTGCTGGTCAGCAACCAGCTCGCGGTCCACCAGCACCGATCCGTCAGCCGCCTTGGCGCTCAGCCGCCTATCGCCCAGATCGAGTATTCCGCGTGAAAGCAGCTGCGGATACCCCAGGTCAACTTCATAGAGCCCGAATTTGGTGCTCGACGAACCAGCGTTGAGGACCAGAACGATGTCCGGCATCAGTGTCCGACCCCAGCCGCATCCTCTTGAGACCAGTTCCAGTTGCGGATCTCAGGCATGTCGTCACCGTGCTCACGGATGTAGCTCTTGTGCTCCGCCAGCCTGCGCTTGAGATCGGCGACGAGGCCACCTGCCCGGTCAGCAAGTCCCGGTACGCGGGCGATCGCGGCGAGCGCCAGATTAAATCTGTCGAGTTGGTTCAGCACAACCATGTCAAACGGTGTGGTCGTCGTGCCCTCCTCTCGGAAGCCATGCACATGCATGTTATCGTGATTGGCGCGTTTATAGGTGAGCCTGTGAATGAGGTAGGGATAGCCGTGATAGGCGAATATGACCGGCCGATTCTTAGTAAACAGCGCATCGAATGCTGCGTCGGCAAGCCCGTGTGGGTGCTCGGAGTTCGACTGCAACGTCATCAGGTCGACGACATTGACGACACGTATCTTGAGGTCGGGCAAGGCTGACCTGAGAAGATCGACAGCAGCAAGCGTCTCCAAGGTCGGCACGTCGCCGGCACAGGCCATCACGACGTCAGGCTCCTGGTCTTGCGGGCAAGTGCACGCCCAGTTCCAAATGCCAGCGCCAGCGCGGCAATGTGCGTCCGCCGCTTCCGCCGTCAGCCATTGCGGTGCCGGTTGCTTGCCGGCCGTAATTACGTTGATGCGATTGTAGGTTCTCAGGCAGTGATCGGTCACCCAGAGCAGCGTATTGGCGTCCGGCGGAAAATAAAGACGTACCGTGTCGGCCTTTTTGTTGGCGACGAAGTCGGCAAAGCCCGGATCCTGGTGACTGAAGCCGTTATGGTCCTGGCGCCAGACATGGGAAGTGAGCAGGTAGTTAAGCGACGAAATTGGCTTGCGCCATGCGAGCTCACCAGACGTCTTGAGCCATTTGGCGTGCTGATTGACCATTGAGTCGACGATGTGAATAAAGGCCTCGTAGCAGGAGAACAGGCCGTGGCGGCCGGTCAGCAGGTATCCCTCCAGCCAACCTTGGCATAGATGCTCGCTCAGCACCTCCATGACGCGGCCATCGCGCGATAGCCCCACGTCAAATGACTCAATCCGCTCCATCCACACGCGATCGGTGACCTCGAGGACAGCATCGAGCCGATTTGACGTCGTCTCGTCCGGACCAACTATCCGGAAATTCTTCGCCTCTGCGTTGAGGCTCATGACGTCGCGCAGATAGCACCCCATGATCCGGGTCGCCTCGGCTTTTGCTCCGCCGGGTAGCCGAACCTCGACCGCGAAAGCCTTCCAGTCGGGCAGTGTGAGCTCGCGGCGCAAGAGACCGCCGTTGGCGTGCGGGTTGGCTCCCATGCGGCGCGCGCCGGTTGGCGCCAATGCAGCCAGTTCCGGCATCAGCCGACCGTCTGCGTCGAACAGCTTCTCCGGCCCATAACTTCGCATCCAGTCTTCAAGTATGCGACGATGGGCATCGTCCTCGCGCGCGTTTGCAACGGGCACTTGATGCGAACGCCAGAAATCTTCGACCTTCTTGCCGTCCACCTCCTTCGGCCCTGTCCAACCTTTAGGGCTGCGTAGCACAATCATAGGCCAGCGCGACGGCCCGCCAGCCCACTGCGGTGCGCGGGCCCGCGCCTGGATGTTGCGGATGCTGTCAAAGGCCTTGTCTAAAGTCGCCGCCATGAGCTGGTGCATGATGGTCGGATCACTTCCCTCGACGAAAAGCGGCTCATAGCCATAGCCCGCGAACAGGCTCCTCAGCTCTTCGTCGCTCATGCGGCCAAGGATCGTCGGATTGGCGATTTTGTAGCCGTTCAGATGGAGGATCGGCAGGACGGCCCCGTCGCGCGCCGGATTCAGGAATTTGTTGGAGTGCCAGGCTGCTGCAAGTGGTCCGGTCTCGGCCTCGCCATCGCCAACGACGCACGCAACGATGAGCTCGGGATTGTCGAAGGCGGCGCCGTACGCATGGACCAGGGCATAGCCGAGTTCGCCGCCTTCGTGAATCGAGCCGGGGGTCTCCGGCGCAGCGTGGCTCGGCACTCCGCCGGGGAAGGAGAACTGGCGGAAGAGCCTGCGTAGGCCGTCTGTGTTGCAACCGATCTCTGGATAGATTTCGCTGTAGGTGCCCTCGAGATAAGTGTTCGCCACCATTGCCGGCCCGCCATGCCCCGGTCCGCAGATGTAGAGGATATCGACGTTGCGGGCGCGGATGATCCGGTTCAGGTGCGCGTAGATGAAGTTCAATCCAGGCGTCGTACCCCAATGCCCAAGAAGCCGTGGCTTCACATGCTCCGCGCGAACTGGCTGGCTCAGCAGCGGATTGTCGAGGAGGTAGATCTGGCCCACCGAGACGTAGTTCGCAGCGCGCCAATAGCGATCGATGAGACCGATCTCGACCGGAGAAAGCGGGTCGGCACTACCGTCCTGAACGTCATGCATGGCACTTACTCCATTCAATTCTCAAATTGGTGCTGCGGAATGAAAGAGGAGATCCCGTCAGCGAACCATGGCCGCCGTTTGCTGTTGGCTTCCCTTCTCAAGCAGCGTCGCGCCTATTCCTTCGCTTCCCGTCCAGAAACCTCTTCGATGGCAATGCGGAAGAAGATGTGTAGGGCCTCATTGGTCGCGGGTGGTGTAACCGGCTTCAAGGCGCCCGGCTCCCACCAATTGGAGTACTTGCCTAGCAAAGACCAGGCATGGTCTCGCTGCCGCTTGTGCCCGATCCGGTCAGGCAGCTCCTCATAGCGTCCGTCCACGATCACGCTTTTCCACTCGCGTCCTCGTGCCCGGCTTTGGACAAGCACCGATACGAGTGGATTGGCACGCATCCACTCGATCTTTTTTCCAGGAATAGAGAAAGCATAAAGCGCGCTGTCGGCGTACGCATAGTAGATCGGAACGACATAAGGCCGCCCGGCTTGGGTACAGGCAAGATGCTCGGTGTGACCTGCGGAAAGTACCGCTGTGCACTCTGCTGGCGTGAGCGTCCGTATCCACATCGTGAGCTCCATCCAGTTCATGACAAGCTCCAGCGCGCGCGACGCCTCTGAAGAGCCAACCTCGAGGATGGCCTCGCGAAGATAGCGCGTAGCGAGAGCGCGACTACTCGCTCATGTCGCGGAGAGCTTGGCGGTTCATCAGCTCAACTTCGCGTGAACCTTCGAGACCGATGAAGCCCATTTGCCTGAATTTGGTGAAAATGCGCGACACCGTTTCGATTGTCAGCCCCAGATAGTCGGCGATGTCACCGCGCGACATCGGGAGGTCGACATGGTCCAGGCCACCCTGCCGTTCAGCTATATCCAGGAGGAATGCAGCGACGCGTTCGGCCGCATTCTGTCGCCCCAGAACAAGGAGATGTTGCTGAGCGCGCGACATAGTTAGAAGCGCCAGGGGGAGGAACTTGGGTGACGCGGCGATCTCCGACGTCAGCCGGATCTTGCGGACGCCGGTGCCTCCGATTGCCTCGGCAAAAAACTGATGCATTGGCTCGGCCTCGAAGCCGAAGACCTCACCAGACAAGTAGAAAGCGGAAATCTGTCGGCGGCCATCGGCCATCAATCTGTAGACGCGCACACAACCGAACTGGACCTGAAAGAGATTTCCCGCCTCCTCCCCCTCGGCATAGATCTCGGCGCCTGACGGATAGAATGGGATGGGCTGTCCCATCACTGCCGGGAAAAGCGGTTCGCGGATTTCGTGTGAAGCAATCTCTCTCATCGTGTGCGTGATCATCTCGATCTCTCCCGAAAGCTGATGAGAGATCCATCGCGCAAAGTCGCCGTGCAAGAAATTGGATCACCGCCCTAAGGGACTTCCCTTAGTCCTGCTGGCGGCGTCAGCGCGGCGAGCCCTCCCGCTCCACATGATCGTCAGCCAGCCTCACGGTCTGGCCACTATAACCTTCGCGAGATCTTGCAGCTATCGAGGGCCGATACCCGCCGTGAGCGCCATACGAACGAGCTCAGGCAAGTTCCGGGCCTCCATCTTGGCCATCACGTTGCCTCGATGGACTTCGACGGTCTTGGGACTGATGTTCAGGTCGTAGGCAATGGTCTTGTTAGGGAGGCCGGCGACAACACCCGTCATCACCTCCCGCTCTCTTTCGCTCAGCAAACCCAATCGCGCGTTGATCACTGAGACGTCCACGCCGGCGGCAGTCTTGGAGAGCTCGGATGCGGCGTTCTTGATCGATTCGATAAGGACGGTCTTCTCAAAGGGCTTTTCGATGAAGTCGAGCGCGCCGGCTCTCATGGCTTCCACGGCCATAGGCACATCCCCGTGGCCGGTGATCACGATGGATGGAATTCGAACCGGCAGCTCGCGTATTCGTTTCAACAGCTCGACGCCACTCATATCGGGCATGCGCAGATCGGTGACCAGGCAGCCGTTCCTGATGGAAGGCGCTGCTGAGAGAAAAGCAGTGGCGGAATCGTGCACGCGAACGCTGAAGCCTGACTTAGTTAGCAAAAATGCCAGCGAATTCCGCACAGCCTCTTCATCATCGACGATGTGAACTATGTAGTCACCGATCTGCATGGGCAACGTCTTCTTCGTAAGCAGGCACGGTGAAGCTGAATGTGGCGCCACCGTGCGAATTACGGCGGACCTCTATAGAGCCGCCATGCGCTTCGACTATTCTTTTCGAGATTGAGAGGCCGATCCCCATGCCGCCTGATTTGGTGGTGACGAAGGGCTGGAAAAGCTGTGACGCGATTTCGCCGGAGATACCGGGACCTGTATCCGAGACCTCGACCAGGACCATGTCATTCGGCGTCGGCGACGTTCGAACCGTGAGCAGCCGCGTCTCGCTCTCGCGCATGGCCTCCATCGCATTTCGCATGAGGTTCATCAGGACCTGTTGGATTTGCACTCTATCCGCCAAGACGAATACTGCCCCCGGCGCGAAGTCAAATACAGACCGCACACCTCTTTCTCGCGAACCCACGAGCGCCAGCGCCCCTGCTTCCTCAACGAGCTTGCGAATATCCTCCGGGGTCTTTTCGGTATCGCCCCGCGTTACAAATTCACGCAAATGACGAATGATCTGGCCTGCGCGAAGTGATTGTTTGGAAATTTCCTCAAGAGCCATGCGGGTGTCGGGATCCGTTGCCTCATCTGTCAGACAGCCCTGCGCGTAGTTTGCGATTGCCGACAGGGGCTGGTTGAGCTCATGCGCGAGCGTCGAAGCCATTTCTCCGAGTTCATTTAAGCGAGCCAGGCGGGCAAGCTCACCCTGGATTTCCTGGAGCCGCGCAGCTGATTCCTCACGTTCCGTGAGATCCCTGATGAAGCCGGTGAAGTACCGTCGATCGCCCGACTTCATTTCCCCAACGGCAAGTTTCATCGGAAACGTAGATCCGTCCTTCCGCCGCCCGACGACTACCCGGTCGACGCCGATGATGCGCTTCTCGCCCGTGAGGAGATACTTTTGAATGTAGCCGTCATGCTCGGTATGGTAGGGTTCAGGCATTAGCATTCGCACATTCTGGCCGATGACTTCGACCTCCTGATATCCGAACTGCCTTACGGCGGCGGAGTTGAAGGACACGATCTTCCCGTCTTGCTCGATGACGACTGTTGCATCCAGCACGGTGTCCAGAATGGATCGGAGATGGGCTTCCCGCTCGTCGAGCGTGCGCTTAATCGTTTTGATCGAATGCCATCCGCGATGCAGCAGTTCCCCGCCGCCAGCGATTGCCACTCCAACGATCGCGAAAACTGCCAGATCTAGGGCATTCTGGGGAGGAGCCAAGCTCCGAAGATAGAGCACGGCTGGCAACGTCAATGCCAATGACACGAGTCCGGGTCTAATACCGCCGGCGACGGACGCGATCAGGATTGCAGGCGTGAAAAAGGTGAAAACCGCCCGATCGTCTAGCCAGCCCTGAAGCGACAATCGCACGACAAAAGCAGCAGCGACGCTGACGGTAGCCAGCAGGTATCCCGCATTGCCCTCAAACCGACTGTGGGCAACGCCGTTCAGGAATCGGCCAAAGCGGTCGATTGTGGCTTGTTCAGCCATCGTCGTACCCAGCACAAACTGACCGAACAGCTAACCGCCGGCCACCCCTCAAGATGTTTATTCTCAGAACAACCTAGCAGATAATCGGCAGGCTGACAGCACTGCCCGGGCTTTTGAGCAGCGTCAAGGATTTGACCGCGCAAGGCTGGTACGCAAGTTCAAAATCACGACGGTTGGCCGATTGTGCGAAGCTCGGATCATCTTGGTCCAAGACCGGATTACCCTCACTGGGGACAAGGCATACTCGGTGATGCACGCTCTTTATAGCGAGGTTCAAGCGCGATGAAGGCGATGGTCCTCGTGCGAGTTGGGCAGCGCCTGCAACTGGTCGACTACTTACAGCCTACCCTAGGTGCTGGCGAACTGCGTTTGCGCATCGAAGCGTGTGCCGTATGCCGCACTGACCTCCACGTGGTCGACGGCGATCTGGCCAATCCCAAACTGCCCCTTATCCCTGGCCATGAGATCGTCGGCATGGTGGAGGCCGTTGGCGAAGGAGTAGACAGGTCGCGGATTGGCCGGAGGGTCGGCGTGGCATGGCTCGGCCACACATGCGGATCCTGCTGTTATTGCGTGAGTGCAGCGGAGAATCTGTGCGATCAGCCGCTCTTCACAGGCTATACGCGCGACGGCGGCTTCGCGACTCATACGGTGGCGGACGCCGCCTATGCTTTCGATCTCGATCTCGAGGCCGATCCAGTATCGTTGGCACCCCTGCTCTGCGCGGGCCTGATCGGCTGGCGTTCGCTGAAAAGGGCTGGCGACGGCAAGCGGATCGGCATCTACGGTTTCGGCGCGGCGGCGCACATCATTACGCAGGTCGCCCGCTGGCAAGGGCGACAGGTCTTCGCCTTCACACGGACGGGCGACCGCACGGCTCAGGATTTCGCGCGCTCGCTCGGGGCAGTGTGGGCAGGCGGCTCGGATGAGCAGCCCGGCGAACCTCTCGACGCCGCAATCATCTTCGCACCGGTTGGCGAACTTGTGCCGGCCGCGCTTCGCGCGGTCCGCAAGGGCGGCCGTGTAGTATGCGGCGGCATCTACATGAGCGACATTCCGGCGATCCCGTACCGGCTTCTATGGGAGGAACGCGAACTCGTCTCGGTCGCCAATCTGACCCGCCGCGATGCCGAGGAGTTCTTTCCGATTGCGCGGTTGGCCGGCGTGCGCACACATACGAAGACCTACCCGCTCGTGAACGCCAACGACGCGTTGGCAGATCTTCGCAGTGGAAAGCTTAGCGGAGCGGCGGTGCTCGTCCCGTAAGTAACCTATGCGCGTGATCAGGATGCTCGCTCACCGAGCTTGCGCATCCGACCGACCCATCTTGCATGCTTCGCATTCCCAGCGCTTGCGACTGATCCGAAAAACGTCTCCCGCACGGGCTTGATCCCCACGAAATTGAGAATGTTCCGGCGCATCGCGGCGGTGCCATGACCGAAATACCAGAATCGGTAGAAAAAGGCCGGCATGCCCATGGTGACGACAATTCGGGCAGACCGCCCGTCGAGCAGCGTCTTGGTGAATGCACCGGCCTTATCCGAATACTCGAAGGCAACCCCTGGCCGCATGACGTGTTCGAGGAAAGCCTTGAGCATGGCCGGCAACGTGCCGAGCCACAGCGGAAATACAAACACAAGGTGCTCAGCCCAACGCACGGCCTCAGCCGTCTCCTTGAGGCTGTCAGGAAGGACTCCGTGTTCGAACTCCTCCATCGTGCGCAGCCAGGGATAATCGAGCGTCGTAAGGTCGATCCGACGGACCGTATGCCCGTTTCGCGATGCTCCCTCGGCGTATGCATTGGCTAGGGCGCGGCAAAGACGATCGGGGCTGGGATCGGGATGCCCGACGATCACCAAGATGTGGCGTGGCATCACGGCTTCTCGACGCGAGCCACCTGATAGGTGTGCATAGCGCCCTCCCGCCCGATCGAAACGTACTCACCAGTGACGAAGCGCTCCTCGCCCAGGCGAAATCCGATTTCGTCGTCCCGTTCGCCTTCCACGTAGTCGAAGTACCATCGTCCGCCCGGCTTGCGCCGCAAACGCCCAATGCGCGCGTCCTCGATACCGCTGAAGCGCCGCACCCGGCAGGCGGCTTGGTGTGCTTTCCACGCGCGCGCGTCGAGACGACCGTCCTTGTCGAGCGGGACGAGCAGGTCGTAGCCTTCGTCACGTTCACCTTCCGGATGGCCCTTTTCACGTGCAAGCAGCAGCCGCACGCTACGAAAGTTCGGTGTCAGATTCTTGGTTTCGGTCATGGCGTTTCCCTTTCTTCGGCTGGTGTAGCCGCAGGGATCACAACCGCCTTTGATCGGCATCAACGGTGGCGCGGTCAGAAACGAGTGAGGGAAAGGTAGGCCGAAGCACCGAGGCCGCCAGCAGTCAGGGTCGCGACCGCCAGTGGAAGCCAGAAGCGAACAGGGCCTGCCACCGCAGCGAGCGCAAGTCGCAGTAGCGCGTTTACAACAATCGCGGCTAGCGCAGCTTCGCCAGCAGTCGCCACGGAGGCAGCTGTTCCAACCAGGCGCAGCGTGCTCAGGACGGCCACGTCGACATCGACTGCTCCGGAAATCGCCGCTGTCGCCAGCAGGCCTCTTGCCCCGACATATCCGGCCAAAGCTGCGTTTGCTGTCGCGACAACCGCAAAGAGCAGCGCGAAAAGAAGCAATGGCCCAAGGTCGAAGGGATTGCGCGCGGCCGGCGCGATTGGAGCGCTGTCGGTGCCACGCGCCAGAAGCAGAACGCCGCTAGCTCCAAAACCGGCAGCGGCTGCGAACGCTGCCAGGCCAATGGCGCCCAACACCTGAACCTCAATGATGGCGACGATCAGGCAGACACGCATGATCGACACCATAGCCGCCAGCGAGGCGGCGCCTGCCAAGCGCACCGGATGATCTGTCTTCGCGGCGCGGCCCAGAGCGATAGTCACAGCAGTAGAAGAAATCAGAGCGCCGGTCACTGTGCTGATGACCAGACCCTGCGTCGCGCCAAACACCCGTACGGCGATGTAGCCGAAATAGGAGATGGCCGCGGTGAGGACGGTGAAGAACCAGACCTCCCACGGATTGAGTCCATCCCAGGGATCGATGGTTCGGTTCGGCAGGATCGGCAAGATGACGGCCGTCATCACCGCCAGGATCATTGCCGATCGAAGCTCGATCCAAGTCAGCCGCCTCAGCAGTCCATGCAGGACCTCACGACTGGCAAGAACCGCGGCAAGGGCAGTGCCTCCGGCTGCGGCGGCATAGACGTCTCCGGTAACCGCCAAGGCGCCCAACAGGAAGACGCCAAGGCCGGCAAAGACGCCTGTGACGCTAAAGTCATCATCATGAGATGCCTCACGTGCCTTGAACCATGCAAAAACAGCGGCGAAGCCGAGAAAGCTGGCGACCAGCACGGACACCCCGTCGAGCGTGTCCGCCAATGCCGCCGAAGTGCCGCCGAGCAGCCCCGAGATACCGTAGGTGCGGATCCCGGCTGTGCGGCTACCCTCCGCCGCGTCGCGCTCGCGCCAGCCGCGCTCAAGCCCTACGAGGAGACCGATTGCAAGTGCCAGTCCGAGCCTCGCGATGAGAGTGTCCATCAGGGCTGCCTGCTTTCAGGCGGCAACGGAAGGCAGCCGTTCGCGAACCCAGGCAACGATCTGTCTTGTGCTCATCGCGCCCGAGGCGCGTGCAATCTCCTTGCCGCCGTGAAACAGGATCATTGTCGGAATACTGCGTATCCCGAGTCTTGCAGCGATTTGTTGCTCGGCGTCCGAATTGAGCTTGATCAGTTGCACATTCGGTTCAAGCTCTCGCGAAGCGGCTTCATAGGCGGGCGCCATCATTCTGCACGGGCCGCACCAAGGCGCCCAGACATCGACGAGCACGGGCAACGAGCTGCGGCCGATAAAGCGGTCGAAAGTCGCGGCATCGACATCTTCGGGGTGACTCGCGAACAACTTGCTGCCGCAGGAGCCGCATTTGGCGGCCTCTGCCGGTCGAGAAACCACCAGCCGATTCACGCCGCCACGTTTGCCGCAGACAGCCCGTCTCTCGTTCATCTTAGTACTCAAAGCCCTTATCATGCAGCGTGCGAAGGGCGTTCAGGATCACCGCGACGTCGATAAGCTCCTGCAGCAGCGCGCCGGCCACCGGCGTGATGAAGCCGAATGCTGCGGCGATCATCCCCCCTCCGGACAGCACCAATCCCGCCACAATACTCTGCATGGCGATTGCCCGTGTCCGCTGCGCAATAGAAACCGCATCGGCCACCGGACGAAGACGGTTGGGCAACACAATGACGTCTGCCGCCTCGGAGGAGGCCGTAGCCCCCCGGGCACCCAACGCTACGCCGACGGTCGCCGTCGCCAAGGCCGGCGCGTCATTGATGCCGTCTCCGACCATCATGGTCGTCCCGTGCCGCTTCTCCGCCTCCACCGCAGCAACCTTATCGGCAGGGCTTGCATCAGCAATGACGCAGTCTATCCCAAGAGCTGACGCCACGCGTGCGGCAGTACCAGTATCGTCGCCCGTCAGCATGACGAGATGTGACACACCAGCCGAGCGAAGGCTCCGTATCATTTCTCGAGCGTCGCCCCTCAGCGAATCGCCGAACGTGAATACGCCCGCAAGCCGGCCGTCAGCAGCAACGAATACGCGCAGCACAGGCTGACCGCTGTAGCGGGCCTCCCCACCTGCGGACCATCCAGGAAGCTGTTGGTCACCAACGACAAGAGATCGGGATCCAGCGCGGACAGGCGTCCCATCGACGATGCCTTGCAAACCTGAGCCGCGAACCTCGCGAACGTTTTCGGGATGGGAAAGACTGAGACCTTTCTCACGGGCGAGCCGGATGATCGAATCACCTATAACGTGATGCGACGCCTGCTCGAGCGAAGCGAGCAGCCTCAACAATTCGTCCGCATTTCGGCCGGGCGCAATGTCGATGTCGATCAGTTCCGCCCCACCGAGGGTCAGCGTGCCGGTCTTGTCGAAGACTGCGATGCGAACGTTCGCCAACGCCTCAAGCGCTGCACTTCCTTTCATTATGACACCAGCCCGGGCCGCACGGGATATCCCGCCGATGAAGGCCACTGGGGCAGCAAGGATCAGCGGACAGGGGGTTACGACGACCAGAACGGCAAGCGCCCGGATCGGATCGCCTGACGAGTACCAGGCCAGCCCGGCTATCATCAGTGTTGCCGGTAACATGAAGATTGCGAAGCGATCGGCTACTCTAATAAATGGCGCTTTGGCTGTCTGCGCTGCGGCGACCATGCGAACGATCGTCGCGTAGGTGCTTTGTGCGGCGGCCGCTGTGGCGCGCATGCTGAAGGCCTCGCCGGCATTAACCGTTCCACTGCGAAGCACGTCGCCCTCGCGCCGTCGCTCTGGCAAGGGCTCGCCTGTCACCGTCGACTCATCGATGAGCGCAAGTGGATCGGTCAGCAAACCGTCCACGGGAATGAGCTCGCCGGCGCGAACCAGAAGTGCGTCTCCGACCGCGATCTGTTCGACGGGAACCGTGTCGAGCCTGTCGCCGCCTGAGCGATGCGCGACGCGCGGCGAACGGTCGGCCAATGCGGTCAGATTGCGTTCGGCGCGCCCTCGAGCAAAGTCTTCGAGAACCGTGCCCCCCGCATACATGATGGCCACCACAATCGCAGCGAGTGCTTCGCCGAGGACAAGAGCAGCTGACATCGAAATGAGGGCTATTGCGTCGACTCCCAAGCGACCTATCCAGAAGTCGCGGATGATGGAAAGGGCGAGCACCGTCACCACAGGAATCGTCGCGGCTGCCCAGATGAGACGCGGCTCTACTTCACCGTGGCCGAACCGCCAGACGCCTAGTCCGACTGCCAACCCGACCAGCGCGAGGCCAAGCAACGCACGACGAAGCAGTGGCTCGTTCAAGACGCGCATTTCGTCGGCTTGGGCGAGTGGCGTTGTCATAGTCCGCTGACTACCTCATGAAGCAGTCGCCGAACCTCTGCCGCTACGCCTGCGAGGGCCGGGTTTTCGACTGCTGCCATGGAGGCGATGGGGTCGACTGCGGCGATTTCGACCCTGCCAGGCTCGCTCTGACGGACGATAACGTTGCAAGGCAGCATAGTGCCTATCTTGTCTTCGGCCTGCAGGGCTCTCCATGCCAAATGGGGGTTGCAAGCACCGAGGATCGTGTACGGCTTGAAATCGACACCGAGCTTATTCCGCATGGTTGTGCGGACGTCGATGGTCGTCAGCAGGCCAAAGCCCTTGGCCGCAAGTGCCTTAGTGACATGGACGACGGCATCATCGAACGCCATGTCCACGACCTTGCTGAAATAGTACTGCATCGGAGCTTTCCTATTCGCCTCTCAGCCATTTGAGCGCATAGCTAGCCGCGGAATGCAGTGTTGGCGTTGATCCAGCGCAACGCTCGAGTTCACCGCCCTGGTCTAGTTGCAGCGAACGCGGAGAAGCGGATTGACCATCAGGAACTTGGAGCACGCGGTCCGGCCGAAGTCGCTTGCCGTCGTCGGCGCCTCGGCGCGACTGGGGTCGGTCGGCCACGTGGTGCTGGACAACATCATCGCTGCCGGCTTCGAGGGCGCGGTCTGGCCGGTCAACCGGAAGTACCGAGAGCTCGCAGGCCGCCGTTGCTATCGTAACGCCTACGAATTGCCTGGCGCGCCGGATCTTGCAGTGATCGCGACGCCGCCGGCCGCGGTCCCTAGAGTGATTACCGAACTCAGCGAGAAGGGTACCCGCGCCGCCGTGGTCATCACCGCCGGAATGACGCTCGAGAACGGGCTCAGACAGGCGATGCTTGATGCCGCGAAACCGACCTTGTTTCGGATCATCGGACCCAACTCGCTGGGGCTCATGATCCCGCCATTGAAGCTCAATGCAGGGTTTGCTCACTTAGCGGCGAAGGCGGGGAACATTGCACTACTCTCGCAGTCCGGCGCCATCGCGACATCGCTGATCGACTGGGCAGCAGACAACAATGTCGGCTTCTCGCATATCGTATCGCTGGGCGACATGGCCGACGTCGACGTCGGCGACTGGCTTGACCTGCTCGCCGGGGACGGCAAGACCCAGGCAGTCGTGATGTATCTGGAAACCATCCCCAATGCGCGCAAGTTCATGTCGGCGGCGCGCGCAGCAGCTCGCATCAAGCCCGTCATCGTCATCAAGGCGGGCCGGCAGAAGGAGGGCGCCAAGGCGGCGGCGACCCACACGGGCGCGCTATCGAGCCCAGCCCGCGTGGTTGAAGCAGCGCTGCAGCGCGCCGGTATTCTTCGCGTCAACGGGCTTGCGGAGCTATTCGACGCCGTTGAGATCACCGCGCGATTTGCTCCCTTGGATCGCGCCCGCCTCGGCATCGTCACGAATGGCGGCGGCGCCGGGGTCCTTGCAGTAGATCAGGTTATCGAATGCAAAGGCGAACTGGCCGCATTCTCGGCGGCAACGATCGAAAAGCTGAATGCCTCGCTCCCGCCAACCTGGTCCCATTCCAATCCGGTCGACATTATCGGCGACGCGCCAGCTGACCGTTACCGCTCGGCCATCGGAGCGGTCGCCATGGATCAGGGAACCGACGCAGTGTTGGTGCTGAATTGCCCAACGGCGTTGGCCTCGGCTACTGAAGTAGCAAAGGCAGTGGCGGGCCTAACCAGCAGCGGAAAAATCAACGGCAAGCCGGTCCTCACCTGTTGGCTCGGCGAACGCACCGCGCGCGACGGCCGTCGCATTCTGCACGAAGCAGGAGTCGCGAGTTTCGAGACGCCGTCTGACGCGGCTATCGCCTTGTCCTACCTTAGCGACTGGTCCCGGGCACAGAAGGCGCTGACCCGTGTTCCATCGCAAAGAAGCGAGGACGTCAGCGGCGACAGCGAGGCCGTTCGCGCAATCTTTCGCCAGGCAGCAAAGGATAGCCGCCGTCTGTTGACCGAGCCGGAGGCCAAGGCAGCAATCGCAGCCTATGGCATAGCCGTTCCCGAGACAGTGGTCGCGCTGACCATGCGGGACGTGGCTGTGGCCGCCAGGCGCCTGCTCATGAAATCGGGCGCCATTGCCGTAAAGCTTCTGTCGAAAGGGATCTCCCACAAGTCAGACATCGGAGGTGTCGAGCTGAACATCACGACGCCAAAGGCGGCCGAAGAAGCAGCAAACGCTATTGCGCGCCGAGCGCGCGAGAAAGCCCCGGGCGCAGTGGTCGAGGGTTATGCCGTTCAGCCGATGGTCGTACGCAGGCAAGCGCAGGAACTGATTCTCGGCATGAATCGCGATCCGATCTTCGGCCCTGTGATCCTGTTCGGTGCCGGCGGCGTCGCGGTCGAGGTCATTGACGATACAGCCGGCGCTCTCCCGCCGCTCGACGACGTGCTCGCCGGCGACCTGATCGAACGGACTCGCATCGGGCGGCTCCTTGCCGGCTTTCGCGACCATCCGCCGGTGGACCGCAAAGCCATTGCCGCGGCGCTTAACGCCGTGTCCCAGATGATCGTCGACTTCCCGGCGATCGTATCGATGGACATCAACCCGCTGCTTGCGGATGCCGGCGGAGCGATCGCGCTTGATGCTCGCATCGAGATCGACCCTTCCGCGGTCGAACAACACGGGCCCAATCCTACACTAGTGATCAGACCCTACCCGGCCGAATGGGCAAAAGACGTTTCAACTGACTGCGTCGACGTTCACATCCGGCCGATTAAACCAAGCGACATCGAGCTTTATCCCGAGTTCCTGGCGCGCATATCGCCGGATGACATCCGGCTGCGGTTTCTGGCGCCGCGCAAGAACTTCCCGGATCAGATGCTAAAGCGATTGACGCAGCTCGACTACGACCGCGACATGGCATTTGTCGCATTGGACAAGAAGACCGGAGCGCTCGCCGCTGTTGGTCGGCTGTCGGGCGTTCCAGATCGGACAGTCGCGGAATATGCACTGCTCGTCCGCACAGACCTGCAAGGTTATGGACTCGGTTGGAAGTTGCTCCAGCACATTGTCGATTACGCGCGAGCCGAAGGGATTGGCCGCATCGAGGGCGTCGTCCTCAATGAGAACGACGCGATGATGAGGATGTGTCGCGAGTTCGGTTTCTCGGTGGTGTATGATCCGCATCAGCCCGGCATTTCCAAGGTCGAACTCGCGCTGACTTAAAGTCTCCGGTGGCCCACTTGGAGAGATCGCAATCGCAAGGCGTGGTGCCAGAGCCCCGCCTTTCAGAATGCGGTCCCCGGCGCACCGCTGCGTCAGTCGGCAGGCAACTCTTGCCGTTGACATTCGGCGATCGTCGCAGGCATTCGACTGCCTGGCGATGGGACCACTTGATCGTAATCAACAATTGCTCGCCGCTGCAACTTCGAATGTTGATCTGGCGCAATGAAGATGCCGTTCACCGCAGAGATGCTGCTCAGGCGATGGTTGGTCATCGCAACCGGCGAAATGGAGCTGCTCAAATGGCATTCAAGACATTACTGTCCGTCACCGACCCGGAGCTCGGCGATAGGGACCTCCGGATTGCTGCCGATCTCTGTGATCAGCTTCACGCGCACCTTTCGGTCCTCGTCCTTGGTCTAGCGGCGCCTCCGCCGGTCGGTGAATATGCTGCGATGGTCTCCGACGTCTGGCTGGAGGAACGCCAACAGGATATGAAGAAACTGCAGGAGCGCACGGCTGCCGCTTCCAGGTTCCTCGCGGAGAGCGCGATCTCGAGCGACCTTTCCAGCGAATATCAGGAGATTGCCTGGGCCGACGAAGCCGTCGGACGTCGCGCGCGCTATTCCGATCTGACCGTGATCGGACCGGAAATGCTCGGGCGCGAAACACTTAAAGACAAGGTGATCGAAGGCGCTCTCTTCTCATCCGGCAGACCATTGCTTCTGATCCCGAGAGGCTCGCGGCCAACGCTGAAGCCAGCACGGGTCATGGTTGCATGGGATTCTCGCGTCGAAGCGGCAAGGGCCGTGCGCGAGTCCCTGGAAATTCTCGCCGGTGCGCAGGAGGTGCGCATCGTCCTGGTTGATCCAGCCGAGAGGGAGAGTGGGCACGGCGCTGAGCCTGGAGCAGACATCGCCACATATCTCGCACGCCACGGAGCGAAGGTCTCCGTCGACCGACTCCCGAGCGAAGGCAAAACCGTCGCCTCGGTGCTTGGCCGACACGCAGTCGATACC
Organism: Mesorhizobium sp. M5C.F.Cr.IN.023.01.1.1; assembly: GCF_003997585.1. Classification (NCBI taxonomy): domain Bacteria; kingdom Pseudomonadati; phylum Pseudomonadota; class Alphaproteobacteria; order Hyphomicrobiales; family Phyllobacteriaceae; genus Mesorhizobium; species Mesorhizobium sp. M5C.F.Cr.IN.023.01.1.1. The sequence goes on from NZ_RZSU01000013.1 coordinate 23,990, forward strand.
GCCGCCGAACTTGTGGTGATGGGGGCCTACGGTCATTCGAGGTTCCGCGAGCGCATCCTCGGCGGTGTCACCAGATCGATACTGGAAAACCCCGCACTGCCAGTCCTGATGGCGCGGTAACACCCCTGATCTGCGGCATGAAGCGGCCGGTGCGCTGGCCGTTTCAGCCGACCTTGGATGCGCTGCCGGAAGCGACCGATCACTCTCTCGCCTCTCGTCCCGTAAGCTCTTCCATGCGAATTCGGAAGAAGACATGGGGAGAATGGTCTGACAGCGGTGGCGCCACGATCCTCAAGGCACCTGGCTCCCACCAATCCGCATGCTTGCTCAGCAACGCCCAGGCGTGATCCCGTTGCCGCTCGCAGCCCTCCCTATCAAGCAATTCCTCATAGCGTCCATCGACAATGACGCTCTTCCATTCGCGACCCTTCTTGTGCTCTTCGATCAACACTGAAACCAGCGGATTGGTCCGCATCCATTCGATCTTCTTGCCAGGCATCGAGAATGCGTAAAGCGCATTGTCGGCATGGGCGTAGTAGATCGGGGTAATGTATGGATGCCCCCCATTCGAACATGCCAGATGGGCCAGGCGATTAGCGTCCAACACCTGGGTGCATTCGCGTGTGCTGAGGTTGCGTAGCCACATGCCTGCTTCTCCTTCCGCGGTGTAGAAGAAGCTACGTCCGACGCCGCATTGTCGGCGTTGACACGCATCAAAGGCCGAACGGCTCGGGTATAGCTAGTTGCGCTGCTCGACCAAGGTTCCTTCGGTGAGCGTGTCGGCGGGATGGACGACAATCCTGTCGCCTACCGCGACTCCTCCCTTGAGGATCTCAGCGACTTCATCGTTCATATGGCCAACCTGAAGTTCAGCCTGTTCTAGCCGGCCATCCCGGACCACAAAGACATTCCACTGGCTTCCATTTCGAAACAAAGCACTGATCGGCACCTGCAGGCACTCACCGCACTCCCATATCGTCATCTCGGCGAAGACGCGGTACCCGTGGCCCAGCCGGCGTTCCGGTTTATCGAGATCGATCACCGCGTTAACGCGTTGTTCCTCGATGCCGAGTGCCGATACCTTGGTGAATCCGGCCGGATCGACGCGCCGGACGATCGCGTTCAACGGTTGATCGCCTCCCCAATCCGAGATGACGGCCTTCGTTCCCGTTGAGATGCGCACCGCATCCGCCGACAGCAGGTCGACGGTGATCTCCAGTGCGCCCGTATCACCGATCTCAGCGATCTTCATGCCCGGCACAACAGCCTGCTCGCTCTTGGCAAATACCGCGAGGACGGTTCCGTCGACCGGGGCGAGCAGATTGACGCAGCAGCTGCCGGCAGTCGGATCGAGCGGATCGGGCTGCAGAAGGCGGGCCTCGGCGCTTGCGAGTTCAGCCCTGCGGAAGCCGATCGTGGCCTTCGCCGCCTCGACCGCAACCCTTCGCAGCTCGACCTCGTTGTTGGCCCGCTGTAGCGCGGCCTCGGAGATGACACCCGGCTTGATGAGTTTCAATGCACGCTCGAGATCGTCCTCCACCAGCTTCAGCGCCGTCTCGCTTCGTTGCAGTTCGATTTCCGCAATGCCCACAGCTGATCGCGCGGCATCGCGAGCAGCCAGCAGCTCTGCCTCCGTGCGCTTGTCGATCAGCGGCGGGTCGAGCGGATGGATCGACGCCACCACGGTTTCATTTGCCTTGACACTATCCCCTTCCTCCAGCACCGAGCGCGCCAGGTGACCGGCCATGGCCGTCGACACCGTGTAGACGTCACGGACACGCGTGACACCCTCCTCCTTGATCGTCACGCGCATTGGCCCCTCGCTCACTAAAGCGACGTCGACCAGAGAAGGTTGCTCGCGCAGTGCATAGGCAAAACCGCCTGCCACTGCGGCCAGAGCAAGAACCGCTCCGCTACGTTTGAGCCATAGTGATCGCATAAAGCTAATCCCTCGTCTTGAGCACCCGCACCAGATCCAGTCGATCGACGCGACGGCGAACGAGCAGCGCGGCCAGCACGGCAACGCCGACCACGACCAGGCTGGCAATCGCAAAGGTCGATTGCTCGACCACAAACGGAATTCGAAAGAGATCGCTATCGGAGGACTGCACGACCAGCCACGCGAAGCCGTAGCCCGCGATCCAGCCGAGCGGTTGAGAGAGCAACACGATGACGGCAAGCTCGATGAGCAAGACGCTCGAGACTTCGGCTCGCGTGAAGCCGAGCACCCGCAGGCTCGCCAGCTCGCGAGCGCGCTCGGACAGCTGGATCCGCGCCGTATTGTAAACGACTCCGAAAGTGATGATCACCGCCAGCGTCGTGTAGACAGTGGTCATGATCGTCATGTTCTCCTTTATCGTCTCGCCGAAGCGCGTTCGCGAAACGCCCAGCAGAGCGACCGAGGCGATCACAGGTGTTTTCTTGACCGCAGCATGGAAAGCATCGAGGTGTCCGCTATCGACCGCCAGCCTTACGCTGCCGATCCTGGGGCCATCACCGACCAACCGGTCGAGGGACTCAAGCCGCATGAACACGGCCAGGCCGACGAAGCTCTGCACGATCGCCGTGACCGGAACGCGCTCGATCCGATGATCTCGCTCCAGAAGCTCGACCTCGACCAGATCTCCAACCCGCAAATGTAGCGTGGAGCTTACCCGCTCCGAGATCAGGAGGCCGCTCGACGGTAGCTCGACCGCCCGGAGGTGTTCGTCCAGGACCTGAATGAGGTCGGGCTGGCGCGGGACGCCAGAGATCGCGAGGCGTTTCTCCCGGTGGCCCTTGCGCAAGATCACGGGGACGGTTCGGAATGGCTCGGCCCTGAGCGCGCCGGGCAATCGGGCGACGTCCTCCAGAACTCGCGGGGAAAGCTCCTGATTGAACGTCAGCAGGGCGTCCTGCCGCTCGGCGCGGAAGAACACTGTGTCGATCATAAAATCGAGGGAATCAAAGGAGAACAGCGCCATGATGAGCAAGGCGAGCGACAATGAGGCCCCAAGCATTGTAAGCAGCGTTCTCGCCGGCCAGCGCACCAGATGGCGGAGAGCCATGACGGTGAGTTGCGACATCAGTGCAACGGAGCGCGTACCGCCGGCCAAAAGGCTGCGGTAGCGCGTCGGCGCCGGTGGCTGCATGGCGACCGCTGGCGGCAAGACCACGACTGACCAGATCGCACGGGCCGCGCCCGCAAGCGCGGCCATGACCGCAGCGCCGCATGCGATGACATAGAGATCGAGGCTTTGCCGGAAGATGAGGAACGGAAATGAATAGAACTCGGAGTAGAGCCGGGTCAGTCCGATGCCGAGCTGATAGCCCGTAACAGCACCGATCAGAAGGCCGATCGTCGAGATCACGAGCGTGAGCTTGGCGTAGTGCCAAGCGACCGCCGCCCGGCTGTATCCAACCGCCTTGAGCAGCCCGATCTGCTCGCGCTCCAGCGAGATGAGGCGTGTCAGAACCATGTTGACGAGAAACGCCGAGACGAACAGGAATACCGGGGGGACGACCGCAGACATCGCCCTCAGCTGGGTGAGCTCGTGATCGAGGAAGGCGTGAGAGAACTGGTCGCTTCGATCATAGGCGCCTGTGCCTCCATAGGGCTTAAGCAGCGCATCCAGAGCGTCGATCACCACGGGCAAGTCGGCATCGCGGCGCGTCCGCAGCACGACGTCGTTGAACGCCTCGTTCATGTCGAAGAGACCGGCGAGCGCGGTTCTGTCCATGAAGAAGATACCGAAGCGCTTCTGGTCCGGCAGCATGTCGCCAGGCCCCACGGCGTAGATGAATTCCGGCGATAAAACGATGCCGGTCACCGTCAGTGTGCGCTTGCGTCCGTTCAGGACCGCATCGAAGCGGAAACCGGTCGTCATGCTGTGAGCTTGCGCAAACGGCTCTATCACCACGACCTCGTCGGCCCTGCCCGGTTCGGGAAAGCGGCCAGAACGCAGATAGAGTCGGTTGACGGCCGGCTCGCCACGATCCGGGATAGAGATGGCAAGGCCCGTCGCAGGTTCGGCCATCCCGGCGATGTCGAGCAGCGCGGGCCGCACGACGCGCAACTCAAGCGCGCTTACACCGTCGATGCTGGCGATCTTCCTGCCCAAGTGCAGGGGCGCGCGGGTCAATCCAGTAAACACGGTCGCGAAACGATAGCGATCGTAGAACGCTGAGCGTGTCTCCTCGAGCGAACGATAGCTGCCGATCGCAAGAAGGAGAGTTGCGACCCCGCAGGCCATAACCAGCGCGATCGCGAGGACCTGCGCCCACATCCTGCTGAGGTCGCGCAAGAGCTTGCGGTCGAGGATCGAAAGCATACTACCAGGTCACTTCCGCCGGCTGGGCACGTGTCTCGTTGGCCACCGCTCCGACAATGCGGCCGTCCCTGAAGGTGAGGACCCGGTGCGCGATCCTCTGGATGCCTGCGTTGTGGGTGATGATCGCCATGGTCGTCCCCAGCTCGGCATTGATGCGGGAGAGTGCCTCGAGCACGAGGATGCCGGTCTTGGAATCAAGGGCGCCCGTCGGCTCGTCGCACAGCATCACTTCCGGCCGCTTGGCAATTGCCCGCGCGATAGCCACGCGCTGCTGTTCGCCGCCGGAGAGCTGTGCCGGGAAATGAGACATTCTCTCCTTGAGCCCGACCATCTCCAGCGCCTCCTCTGGTGGCATTGGATCGGTCGAGATCTCGGTGACCAGGGCGACGTTCTCCCACGCGGTGAGGCTAGGAATCAGATTGTAGAATTGAAAGACAAAGCCGACGTGATCACGTCGGTAACGGGTCAGCTGGCTCTCTGACGCAGTGGTCAGTTCCTTATCGCGGAAACGGACGGTCCCGGAGGTGGCCTGATCGAGCCCGCCCATGATGTTGAGCAGCGTCGACTTGCCGCTGCCCGAAGGTCCGAGCAGGACGGCCATCTCGCCCGCGTAGAGATCGAGATCGACGCCACGCAAGGCGAAGACCTCGACATCACCCGAGCGATGGACCTTTGTGAGGCCGTGGGCTGAGAAGATCGGCTGCTTCATCGAGTGACTGCATTTGTTAGCGCAGCCACAGGACACGCTTCCGTCAGTCAGTGCTTTGATGCGTATCAACTGAACCGCGCGAGAGAGTTCATGGATCAGCTGCGCGAGGAAAGAACGCTGCGTGAGGCTTCCGGCGACGTGCTACCTCCTGCAGCGCCTCGGTGACCTCGCCGTCGCTCAAGTGCGGAAATGCTTTGTAGTGGTACCCAAGTGCGTGGAAACGCGTAGGCTGGCTTAGGCAGACCACTCTGTTGGCCTCTAGCATAAGTTCCTCGATTGTATCGAGCGGGGCGACGGGCAGTGCAACGACGATCTCGCGCGGCGATCGCCGCCTGAGCGCTCGAACGGCGACCTTCATCGTGGTGCCGGTCGCGGCTCCATCATCGACAACGATCACTGTCTTGCCTTCAACCGACAGCGGATGGCGGTCACCAAGATAGGCAAGTCGACGCCGTTCCAGTTCAGGACGCTCGCGCTTGATCAAATCGGCGAGCTGAGAGTTGTCCAGCGCATATGCTTCGACGATCTCGCGATTGAGCACGACGTCTGGCGGATCGCCATCGACGATCGCCGCCACGGCAAGTTCCGGGTTCCCTGGCGCTCCGACCTTGCGCACGATGACCAGGTCAAGGGCGGTGCCCAGCACTTTTGCGACCTCAGCGGCGACAGGCACTCCGCCACGAGGCAGAGCAAGCACAACGGGCTGCTGAAGCCGTAGCTTATCGAGTTCGGCCGCGAGTTGCCGGCCTGCCTGTTGCCTATCCTCGAACATCAGTGTGCCGGCCAGAGTTGGCGAAGGGATTTCTTCATCGAGGCCCGAACCTGCACGCTTTCGCCTTGCGAAATGTGACGATCGATCAGCGCGAAGACGGCATTGATCGCGCCATCGTAATTGATGTTGGTCTCGTATCCGAGCGCGCTCTCCACTCGCATGATGAAGTCCTGCTTCTTGCGTTCTGCCGCGGGCGCATCCGCGGGATTCCAGCCCTCGAAGTAGATGCCCCTGATGAGCGTCGGCAGCTGCGCGGACAGATCGGCTGACTCTTCGGGAGAAAGCCAATCACGCAGCGTCGTGAGCACGGCTTTCAAAAAATGAAACGCCCGCCGGTCGCTCCAGCCGAGCTCCGTCGCCAGCTCGTTGACCCATTGCTGGGCCTGCTGCGCCGAATGTGAGAAATTGGGTATCGAGGTCATGTCGATTCCTCCTTGCGATTCTGCCATCTGAAAGGCCAGGCGACATCGATGCGAACTGCCGATGGATGCCGCCTGCCGGTGGTCAGGCCGCCTTCACCTCGATCTTCTTCTCGGCCTTCTGGGCCTCGGCCGTCTTCGGCAGCTTCACTGTCAAGACGCCCTTGGCGAAGTTCGCCTCGATCTTGTCGGCGTCGACGCCCTCGGGCAAAGCGAAGGAGCGCTGGAAGGAGCCGTAACGACGCTCGGACAGGTGGTAGTCCTTCTGTTTCTCCTCCTTCTTTTCCTCCTTCTCGCCCTTGATGGTCAGCGTATGGTTGGCGAGCTTGATCTCGACGTTCTTCTCGTCGATCCCCGGCAGCTCGGCGGTGACCTCGTACTCCTTCTCCTTCTCGACGAGATCCATCGCCGGCGCCACGGGCCACTCGCCGTGCAGCCTTGGCATCCCGAAGTCGAAGATCGAGCGTGTGGCCGGCAAGGATCTGCCGAAGGGATGGAATTCGTCGAACAGCCGGTCGATCTCGCGGCGCAAGCTGTCGAACGGCGCCCAGCCCGGGGTGGCCGAAGCAGGTGTCGTGGTCTTCTCGGTCTTTATTGGCAGTTTGGTGGCTTCAGGCATCGTTTTGACTCCTCAGGGAGGTGGGGTTGCTCCACAGGCATAGCGTGTGTCCCCAACGGGGCCTTGCTATCCTGCTTGTCGAACTCAGCTTCCAACCGGCCCGACAAGTGCAGCAATTCAAATGCGCAGAAGGTGCTTCATCATTGACCTGCATCAACCGGCGATCGATCGAGCCCTCCGGACGTTTCCGTTGATCAATTCGAGAAGAGCCGATGGAGACCGGTCTCGCTGAGGAGCGACCGAGTCACACCACCGAACGCCCATTCGCGCAGCCGACTGTGGCCATAGCCACCTGCCACGACGAGATTCGCGCCGGTTTCGGCCGCCATGGTGCCGAGCGCATCGGCGGCCTGTGAACTGCCGAGTGCCATGACTTCGGATCGCGCCTTGACGCCGTGCTTCATGAGAAAACGTACGACGTCTGCGACACTCTCGCGCGCGCCCTTCGGGTCAATATCGTCAACCGCGGCTACCAGGACATGCTGCGCCTGCGTCAGGAACGGCATCGCGTCGACGACCGCCCGGCGCGCTTCGCGCGTATCCTTCCAGCCCACGACCACGCATTCGAGCCGTATCGGTGCAAGGTTGTCCGAGTGCACAAGGACCGGTCGTCCGGCCGACAGGATCAGGGCGCCGGCATCGACGAAACCGCGGGACGGGCCGAGCGAGCCGCCTGGCGCACCCGCCACGATCAGGTCCGCGGCCCTAGCATTTAGCGCCAACAGCCGCGTTGGATCGCCAATATCCCCACGCCAGGACGCACGAGAATTGCCATTCGTTACCGTCTGGAATTCCTTCTCCAGTTTCTTGAGTCGCGCCTCGATTTCCTCGACCTGCTGACGCATCACTTCGGCAGCTGCGATGCCATCGTTCCCGACTGGCACAATGAGGTTCGATTCAGCGGCAGCAAAGGCAATCATGTCCGCTTCGAAGCGGCGTGCGAGATCCCAACCAAATTCGATGCGCGGAGCGGCCGGACTCTCAAGATCGAGCTGCACCATGATTGTTTTGAACGTCATTGTCTCTACTCCGTGGATGGAAGCGAGACGATCACGGCTGCTGACGGCCGGCGTTGATGCACGTCAACTCGACGCTGCGGCACTCCTCATGCGCCACATCATTGGATTCGCAGGTGGCGGGCTCCCATTTCAGGGGTTTATCGACGCCTCATCGGAATATCCCCGGCACGAAACGGACGCCAAATACGAGCGGCCCATCGGCATGTCGCACTGCAACTGCCCTACCGGGGCGCCTCTCCGGTTGATACCGATCAACGTCTCCAGTGGATTTGCTGCTTACCCTTGGGCGAAGAAGAGGCCGTGATGGGACCGATCTTATGAATGCTGTCACACGCGTCGGTGACTCCGGTCTGTCGCAAGCCGAAGCCGCCGACCGGCTGCAACGGTACGGGCGCAACGCTCTCCCGGAGCCCAAGGCCCCTTCTTTGGCTGTCGTGTTCTTCCACCAGTTTCGCAGCCCGCTGATATACATTCTTTTTGTTGCGGCCGTCGTTTCGGCTGCAATCAGCGATGTCGAGGATGCGATCTTCATCGGGATCGTTCTGTTGATTAATGCGGTCATCGGTACGGTTCAGGAGCACTCAGCCGGCAGGGCCGCTATCGCCCTCAGGAGACTGGAGCAGCCACATGCAAGCGTGATCCGGGACGGCATCCGTCAGGATATCGATGCACGCGAGGTCGTTCCTGGCGATGTGGTCTTGCTCGAGGCAGGCGGGCGCGTTCCGGCGGATCTGCAACTCCTGGCAAGTGAAGATCTCCGGTGTGACGAATCCCTCCTGACTGGCGAGTCCGCTCCAGTCAAGAAAGACGCTTCAGTCGAGCGTTCGGATGACAGGAGCATGCTGGCCCATGCTGGCACGATGGTCACCCGCGGGCGCGGGCGCGGCTTGGTTACCGCGACCGGTCAGACGACGGAAATCGGCAAAATCGCCCGAGAGATCGCCAAGAGCTCGCTGTCGCGTCCACCTCTGCTGATCAGGCTCGATGCCTTTTCACGCACGATCGCGCTCACGGTTGGTGTAGCGATCGCTGCGCTCGTAGCGGTCGGCTGGCTGCGCAACATGGACATTCATTCATTGTTCTTGATGGCGGTCGGCCTGGCCGTCAGCGCCATCCCCGAAGGACTGCCGGTCGCCATTTCGGTAGCACTCGCCATCGCGATGCGGCGCATGGCGAAGGCAAACGTCATCGCACGCAACATGACGGCAATCGAGGCGCTCGGCTCCTGTACCGTGATCGCCACAGACAAGACCGGCACGCTCACGATGAACGAGTTGACGGTCAAGGAGCTGAAACTGCCGGACGGCACCACGATCATGTTCGAAGCCGGGCATGATCTCGATGCTTGTCTGGTCGAGTCTCCTAATGTCGATGCGCAACGAGCGAGAGTCCGCGCGGTTGGCCTTCTGCGGGCAGCAGCACTCCCGAATGAAGGCTCTCTGATCGTCGCGGAAAACGCATGGAAGGGCTTCGGCGATACCGTCGATGTGGCACTTCTTGCGGCCGCCCGCAAATGCGGAATTGTGCACGAGGAAGTTCTGGCGGGTCATCCACTGCTGACGCGCATCCCCTACGAGCCTGATCTCAAATACGCCGCCTCATTCCACGAGCGCTCGGATCGCGTAAAAATCTTCGCAAAGGGCGCGCCCGAGCAATTGATCGGCATGTCCGACCGTATGGATATTGGCGGCACCGCCGTGCCGATCGATCGTGCCGCGCTGATAAACCAAAAGGAAGAGCTCGCCGGTCGCGGACTGCGTGTCTTGGCTTTCGCCGAAGGCGAGATCGACACCGACGTGAATGGTGGCTACGGCCACAGACATTTGGTCAATCTCGTCTTTCTCGGCTTCGCTGGAATGCACGATCCGTTGCGTCCTGAAGTGCCGGATGCGATCCGCGCCTGCCGCACCGCCGGTGTCGACGTGGTTATGATCACCGGTGACGATCCGAAGACTGCAACCGCGATTGCACGCGATGCCGGCCTCGAGTTTTCCGAAGATCGCGTCGTCACCGGAGCGGCTGTGCGCCAGGCGGAAGACCAGAGCCAGGCACAGCTCGACGAGTTGACCCGTTCTGCTCGCATTTATGCGAGAGTGGAGCCAGCTCAGAAACTGTCGATCGTGCTCTCGCTGGGACGAAATGGTCAATTCGTTGCTGTAACCGGTGACGGGGTCAACGATGCCCCCGCACTGAAACACGCTCATGTCGGAGTGGCAATGGGGAGGAAAGGCACGGACGTCGCTAAGGAAAGCGCCGACATTATCGCCACCGACGACAACTTTGCTTCAATCGTCGGCGGCATTCGGGAAGGTCGCGTCGCCTATGCCAATATTCGCAAGGTCGTTGCCATGCTTGTATCGACGGGCGCCGCGGAGGTGGTTCTGTTCCTGTTGGCCATTCCGCTTGGATTGCCGATGCCCCTACTGCCAGTGCAGCTTCTATGGCTAAACCTGGTCACGAACGGCATTCAGGACGTCGCCCTTGCAGCTGAGAAGCCGGAGGGCGACGAGCTTTTCTATCCGCCGCGCAGTCCGTCTGAGCCAGTCTTTGATCGCGCGATGATCCGGCGCATTCTGCAGGCCACCGTCGTGATGGGCATCGGCGGCTTTCTGGTCTTCTGGTGGCTCCTGGAACGCGGTCACTCCGAGCACGACGCGCGCAACTATCTTCTGCTCCTCTTCGTGCTGTTTGAAAATTTCCAAACCTTCAACAGCCGATCCGAACGGCACTCCGTTTTCTCCCAGCCGATCTCTGCCAATCCCCTCCTCGTCATCGGCGTCGTTGCAGCACAAGCATTGCATATCGGGGCGATGCACCTGCCATGGATGCGCGACACGCTTGGACTGACGCCAGTCTCGATCAGCGACTGGGCGCTGCTATTGGCGATCGCCGCGTCGCTTCTTATGGTTTCGGAGGTCGACAAGCTGTCAATGCGTTGGCGGCAACGTCCTACGGCCAAGCATCTCGCAATAGGGTAGCTGCTCCACCACCGGCGTCCAGCGGCTTGATTCGTCGTGTTGCGCTAGATCAACGCCAAGCGCGGTGACAGGCTTAAGCTGCCAACATGATTTCCATCCGCAGCAGTGATCGACTGACCAAGGCGTTGTCCCTTGGGGCGTTGTGCCTTGGGTTGGCGGCATTTGTCCCGCTCTCGACCTCGCCTGCCCGCAGTGGTCCGGACATCGCCCAAGGCGAGGCTCTGGTGCGGACGAACTGCTCGCCATGTCACGCGGTAGCTGCAGCGGATTCCAGCCCACATCCCGACGCGCCTGCTTTCCGGGTGCTGTCCGCGCGCTATCCGGTCGACAATCTGGCAGAGGCGCTCGCCGAAGGGATTTCCACCGGTCACCCGGATATGCCGGAGTTCGTGGCATCCCCTGACCAGATTGAGGCGATCATCGCCTACATCCAGAGCGTGCAACTCAAATGAACATCGCCACGATCAAATCTTCGGTTATCGACTACCACGCGGCGAAATGCGTCTTGGTCGCGATCCATGGGCAGGCGACGTTCGCCGAAACGCCCGCTCTGCGTTTTGCCATCGAGTTGGCGGCAAAGCAACGCGCAAGCTTGTCGCTCTATGTGCTTGCGCCAATCCCGCTGGCTCCCTTGGCAACAAGTGCAGGATCGGCCTCCGCTTGGCTGCGGCGCGAGAGCGAACGACTGGAGCGCCAATGCTCAATCGTGACAAAGGGCGTTAGCAAACTCGTCAAGGGCGTCGGAATAGATTTTATCGTCGAGCAAGCGAGATCGCCTTTCGAGCAGCGCTCCTCGCGATTGATGCAATTGGCACGAGTCCATGACCTGACCGTGCTCGATGCCGGCGACGCGGTGGGCACGACTGCTCGCACGACTATCGAAGACATTCTCTTCGACAGCGGCCGCCCTGCCGTAGTCGTCCCCGCACAGGGCGGCAGCGCCACGCCGCGCCGCATCGTCATCGCGTGGGATGGCAGCGCCCGTGCGGCCAGATCGGTCATGGACGCACTGATGTTTCTGCAAAGAGCGGATTCAGTCATCGCTGTAACCGTCTCAGGTGAAAAGGATCTTTCACGCATGGCGCCGGGCGCCGACCTTGCGACCTATCTCGCTAGGCACGGCGTGAACGATTGCAAGCTCGCGACATTGACAGCGAGGCGTGCAGATGTCGCAGCGCGATTGCGCCTGTTCGTGACCGAGGAAGACATCGACCTGATCGTGATGGGCGCTTTTGTGCATTCGCGCTTTCGCGAAGCGGTCCTGGGTGGTGTCACTCGGTCGTTGCTCGATGAGGCGCCAGTTCCACTGTTCATGTCGCATTGAAAATCAAAACGTAGCCCACGGAGGCAAGCATGAAGATCCAAGCCATTCTGCCGCTCGTCACTTATCCGGATGCAAATTCCGATGCCGTTGCGGCAAATGCCGTGGCTGTCGCCGCCTATCTGGGCGCCGACCTGCAAGCGCTGACCCTGAATGCAGATATACCGGACGTCTCGAACACGCTGTCACGCTTGCTTCTGAAGTTGCCCGAGCTCATCAAGCAGGCCGAGAGGGTGAGTCGCGAACGGGGCGAACATCTACTAGCAAAAGTGAAAGAGGAAGCCGCTAAACAGGACGTGAATCTGACGACGATGGCAGCGTCGCCTGCACTCGCTTTTCTTGGCGAGGCTGCGGCAGCCGAGGCGCGCTATTTCGACATTGCCCTGCTCGGGTGGGAAGCAAGCAATCTGACATCGCGAGCATGCGCGGAAGCGGTCATATTCGGCGCCGGCCGTCCGGTTCTGTTGTTACCGGAACTCACAACCATCCAAACGATTGACCACGTCGCAATTGCCTGGGACGGAAGCCGGGTGGCTGCCCGCGCGATGGCGGATGCAGCACCCTTTCTTGTGCGGGCTGCGAAGATCTCCGTACTGACCGTCGTCGATGAGAAGCCGCTCAGGGAAGGCGATATGGGGGAGCGGTTGGCCGCTGGACTGCGGAAGCGTGGCCTCGCTGCAGAGGGCTTCTCGATCCATGCCGAGGATTGCCCGATCGGCGTCAGCCTTCAGGAGCGTGCCATCGAGCGCGGAGCGAAGTTGCTGGCGATGGGCGGCTACGGCCACTCACGCGTGCGGGACTTCGTGCTGGGCGGCGCAACGCAGGATGTGCTGGACGACCTGCGCCTTCCGGTGCTCTTTTCACATTGACGCGCAGTGTCGCGCTCTGTCGAGATCAGGCCTAGGCGCACGAGCAGTCGGGACCTTTCGCGCCTCTTGCGAAATGCGGCACGCAACAAGTGTCGCGGCCTCGAATCCATTGTGCTGTGATGATGTTGCCAACGACGAGACAATTCGACATTGGCTCCGCCAGGTGGGCTCAAATTCGGATCTGTCCTACAGCGCCCGAGAGTCTTCTCTTGGCAACATTCTGTCCGCTGCCTTGAAGTAGGCGCGCGCGTGCGCGACGATCTCGCGATCGGTCGGGTGATCGGCTGGTTCGACGCCAATCACGCGGTCTGCCAGGTGCGGGTCCCGCGCACGGATGTGGCTGGCCAGTTCATCGCGTGCCGAGCTCGGCCCCACGATCAACCATTCCGTCGCCGGCTCGAGCGCCGTGACAATCTTCTCGTAGTAAGACTGGTCAGGCGCTGCTCGCTTGCCGTCAATCGTGCCGGCCCTGTTGTGGGTCTGGTGATGCGGCAGCTCAGTCGACACGGTCGCGCGCTCGAATCCCTCACGATCAATGAGGAATATTCGCGCCTCGCGGTGATCGACCCAAACGACGGCGTGTTGAATGTGCATCGTTAGTGTCCTTCTCTACGGCTTCCGAGAACTCGAGCCGCTGGGCGTGAGACGACAAAAGGTTTCTCTCGGCCAAGTCGCATGGTTGCCGCCCTGCTCGACGTCAGATTGCGGCTAGGATAGGCGCGCCCGAAGCTCGAGCATTGACGTGGATCAACGCCGATGATTGACGTTGCTAGGGCGCGCTCGCGAGAGCAGTCGCGACCATCTCCTTCAAGATTTCCGGCACCGCCCTTTGTTGATGCGGATCAATGTTGCTGGATCGCGTTCGGCTCACCTTACCCGCATGTCAAACCATGGGGGAAGACATGGCCATTACCCAACTGGACGCTTCCGTCACTCGGGTGACGAAGATCGCTGCTCAGGACAAGAAACTCCGCCTCGGCGCACTCACGGCTCTCGTCATCGGCTCGATGGTCGGTTCCGGCGTCTTCAGCCTGCCGCAAAACATGGCCGCGGGCGCCGGCCCACTCGCCATCATGATCGGCTGGGGTATCACGGCAATCGGCATGCTGGCGCTCGTCTTCGTCTATCAGTCGCTGGCGACGCGTAAGCCGGACCTCGATGCTGGGCCCTATGCCTACGCCAAAGCCGGCTTCGGTGCATTCGTCGGATTTAACAGCGCCTGGGGCTACTGGCTCAGCGCCTGGATCGGCAACGTCTCGTACGCTGTCATCGTTTTCAGCGCCCTCTCATACTTCTTCCCGAGCTTCGGCGACGGCAACACCTGGCAGGCGGTACTCGGCGCATCGCTGCTCTTATGGCTTGTTCATTTCCTGATACTCGCCGGCCTGCGCCAAGCCGCCCTCACGAACCTGGTCGTGACCATAGCGAAGGTTGCGCCCATCGTTCTATTCATCGGGATCGCAGCAGTTGCCTTCAAGCTGCAGGTTTGGACCCTCGACTTTGCCGGGGCCGGCAATGTCGACTTGGGCTCGGTGACAGACCAGGTCAAGAGCACAATGATGGTGACGCTTTGGGTGTTCATCGGCATCGAGGGCGCGAGCGTGTTTTCGGCAAGGGCCGAGCGCCGCAAGGACGTCGCCGTTGCTACCGTCATCGGCTTCGCTGTCTGCCTCGCCCTCTATGCCCTCGTCTCGTTACTATCACTCGGGATCATCAGCCAGCCAGAGCTCGCAGCGTTGAAGAACCCGTCAATGGCTGGCGTTCTCGAGGCCCTCGTCGGTCCCTGGGGTGCTGTGCTGATCAACATTGCGCTTGTCGTATCCGTCCTCGGCGCTTTCCTGGCCTGGACGATGCTGGCGGCCGAGATTCCACATGTGGCGGCGAAGGACGGTACCATGCCCTCCTTCTTCGCCCGTGAAAGCGAACGGGGCGTTCCATCGACCTCGCTGCTCATCACTAACCTGCTGGTCCAGGGATTCCTGATCGTCACCCTGTACGCCCAGAGCACATACCAGGCGCTGTTCTATATCGCATCGGCGGCCATTCTGGTGCCGTACATCTTCTCGGGCGCTTATGCGGCCAAGCTCGCCATCACCGGCGAAAGCTATGGCACGGGCGACAACCGCGCCTGGCCGATGCTGGTCGGGCTGCTGGCGACCGCCTATGGCCTGTGGCTCGTCTATGCTGCCGGCCCCGTCTACCTGTTCATGTGCGCGGTGCTCTATGCGCCAGGCGTGCTGTTCTACGTGTGGGCACGACGCGAGGGCGGTGAGCGCGTTTTCCATCCGATCGAGGCGGTGATCGCAGCCGTTCTGGTGGCAGTCGGCCTCTTTGCCGCCTACCAGATGTGGACCGGCGCCGTAAGCGCGCTGTGATGGACGCCGTGAACCCGCTTGGCGTTCATTCCGAGGTCGGCCTGCTGCGCGAAGTGATGGTGCATCGGCCCGACCTCAGCCTTCGCCGGCTGACGCCGGAGAACTGCAGATCCCTGCTGTTCGACGATGTGCTCTGGGTAAAGCGTGCCCGCCAGGAGCACGACATCTTTGTCGACGCCCTGAGGGAACGTGGTGTCATCGTGCACTCGTTCGGCCAGTTGCTGGGCGAAACGTTGGCCCTCGCCGAGGCGCGTCGCTGGCTGCTGGACCGCCGCGTTCACGCGTCGGTCGTCGGGATTGATATGGTGATGGAACTGCGCAGCTGGCTGGATGAAATGCCCGCCGAAGAACTCGCCACGGCATTGATCGGTGGCATTGCACGCGCGGAACTGCCGTTCAAGCCTGCCGGACTTACCGGACGGACACTGCTCCCCCAGGATTTCGTGCTTCCGCCGCTCCCGAACCAGCTGTTCACCCGCGACAGCTCATGCTGGATCTACAGCTCCATCTCCGTCAATCCGATGTACTGGCAGGCGCGCAAGCCCGAGGCGACCAACGTCGAGGCAGTCTACCGATACCATCCACGCTTTCGGGGTGCCGGCCTACCCTTTGTCTCACCCGAAGGCCTCGGGCCAGGCGTTAGCCTTGAAGGCGGCGACGTGATGCCGGTTGGGGGCGGTGTTGTCCTGGTCGGAATGGGAGAGCGGACGACGCCGCAGGCAGTTGGCGCTCTCGCTCGCAGCCTGTTTGCCGCCGGCGAGGCGACCCGCGTCATTGCGGCGCTCATGCCGCGCGACCGCAGCTTCATGCATCTCGATACGATCTTCACCTTCTGCGACCGGGATGTGGCGACGACGTATCCGCCGGTCGTCGATCGCCTACGGACTTTCTCCATCAGGCCTGGCGAGGCAGAGGCCGCCGTCGATGTGATCGAGGAGGATCGGTCCTTTCCCGCGGTGGTAGCCGAAGCAATGGGGATCAAGAAGCTGCGCATCATCGCCACCGGTGGCGATGCCTACGAGTCCGAACGCGAGCAATGGGACGACGGCAACAATGTCGTCGCCATCGAGCCAGGTGTGGTCGTCGCCTACGACCGCAATGTTTACACCAACACACTTCTGCGCCGGGCGGGAATTGAGGTGATCACCGTCGATGGTGCCGAACTCAGTCGCGGCCGCGGCGGCGGGCACTGCATGACGTGTCCATTGTCGCGCGATCCAGTCTGAAGGGAAGAAGCGATGCCGACTAACCTGCATGGCCGTTCAGTGCTGAGCCTCGACGATCTATCCGCCGAGGAAATCCGCTTCCTTCTGCGCCTCGCCGCCGATCTGAAGGCGGCCAAGCTTGGCGGTTATGAAGAACCACGCCTGACCCGCAGGAACATCGCTCTCATTTTCGAAAAGGACTCGACCCGGACGCGCACAGGCTTCGAAGTAGCTGCCTAAGACCAAGGCGCACATGTGACGTATTTCGGCCCAGGCGGCAGCCATATCGGCCACAAGGAGTCGATGAAGGATACCGCACGCGTGCTGGGGCGCATGTATGACGCGATCGAGTATCGCGGTTTTTCCCAACATCAAGCCGAGATCCTAGCGGCCCACGCCGGCGTGCCTGTCTACAATGGTCTCACCGAGGAGGCGCACCCGACCCAAAACCTCGCCGATTTCATGACGATGCGCGAATTCACGCACAAGCATCTGTCGGACATCGCCGTCACTTTCGTTGGTGAAGGCCGCGACAACGTCGCCCAGTCGCTGGCGCTTGGCGCGGCAAAGGTCGGGATGGACATGCGCATCGCCTCGCCGCGAGAACTCTGGCCGGACGAAAATTTCTGCGCTCACATTAAGGACCTCGCGGGCCAGAGTGGAGGCCGGTTCAGACTCGATGAGGATGTGACGAGCTGTGTTCAGGATGCCGACTTCATTTACACCGATGTTTGGCTGTCGATGGGCGAGGATGAAACCCACTGGGCCGAACGTATCCGTTTACTCACCCCGTACCGAGTGACCAGCGAGGTCATGACCGCAACAGGCAATCCTCACGCCAAATTTATGCATTGCTTGCTGCATGGAGGTCACCGACGAGGTATTCGAGTCGCCCGCATCGATCGTCTTCGACCAAGCCGAGAACCGTATGCACACGATCAAGGCGCTCCTCGTCGCCACGATCGGACGCTGACATGCTGATCGTCGCCGCTCTCGGCGGAAACGCGCTGCTACGCCGCGGCGAACCAATGACGGCGGAAGTCCAGCGCGCCAATATCCGACGCGCTGCGCTGGCGCTGACCGAACTTGTTGCTGCCGGACATGCGTTGGTGATCACGCACGGCAACGGGCCGCAGGTTGGCCTGCTCGCCCTCCAATCCGCTGTGTCGGGCGCAGGTGATCCCCTAGACGTTCTCGACGCGGAAAGCGCTGGCATGATCGGTTACGTCATCCAGCAGGAACTCGGCAACGCGCTCAGGGACCGCAAGGTCGCTACGTTGCTGACGCAAGTGAAAGTCGATGTGCGGGACGCGGCGTTCTCGCATCCGACCAAGCCAATCGGCCCTTCCTATGAGGCTCCTGTTGCAGAGCGGCTCGCTGAGGAGCGCGGCTGGCAGATAGCCAAGGATAGTGGCAAATGGCGCCGCGTTGTCGCCTCACCGAAACCGCGCGAGATCATGGAGTCGGAGATAATCTCGTTTCTCATTGCGCGGGAGGTCATCGTCATCTGCGCGGGCGGCGGCGGCATTCCCGTCGTGGAGCGCGAAGATGGAAGCCTGATCGGTGTCGAAGCAGTCGTCGATAAGGACTTCGCCAGCTCGCTTCTGGCTCGCCAGCTCGGAGCTGACATGCTGTTGCTCCTGACTGACGTCGATGGGGTCTATACGAAATTTGGCACGCCTGCGGCACGCAGGTTAGAGATCGTGAGTTGCAATGACATTTCAGCATCAGATTTTGCCGCCGGGTCGATGGGCCCGAAGGTGGGCGCAGCAATCGAATTCGCCGAGGCCACCGGTAAGCCGGCTGGAATAGGAAATCTGGAGAATGCGCTGGCCATCGTTCGCAAAGCGAGTGGGACTCTAATCATTGCGGCTGCGCCGTGATGAGCGCATCCCGAGTCGGCAACGAAAACCAAGGTGGAATAGGCGGGAGACGGCACTGCATTCGATACAGCATGGTACCGGGCGAAGGGGTCTATTGAGCGGTGGTTTGCGTGGCTTTGTAGTCGGCGCAATGGCCGAGATGCGACACGGAGCCGGCGTTCAACCGCGTAGCGAGTGCGTCGGGCAACGTCAAAACGGGTCACCAGCCGCCATCTGCCATGTCGTCCATCCGGCGGCAACGCGGTAGGACAGCCGTGGCAGGCGGACGGCCAGTTCCGGCGCCAGAAACCGCGTGATAATCCTGGATGCGTTCGATCGTGGCCGTTGCCTGACGAAGTTTCGCCGTAGGAGCCGACGCACTATGCCCGAAAGCGTTACTTACGAATATTCTATCCTGCGCGACGCGGTTGTCTTCCTTTTGGCTTCTATCGTGGTCGTGCCGCTGGTGCGCAGGCTCGGCGTTGATGCGGTCATCGGCTACCTGATCGCTGGTCTTGTTATCGGGCCATACGGTTTTCGGCTGGTCGGAGAGGTGGAAGGGACCCATCGGCTTGCCGAGCTCGGCATAGTGTTCATGCTGTTTGCCATCGGCCTTGAGCTGTCACTGGACCGCCTTCGTACCATGGCGCGATATGTTTTCGGACTGGGCGTGGCACAGGTGGCCGTCACGGGAGCTGTTATTGGAGCGGGGATAGTCGCGTTGGGGGGAACCATAGGGCAAGCTGCGATTATCGGTGGCGCGCTCGCTCTCTCATCGACGGCTTTCGTGTTGCGCCTGCTGTCGGAACGCGGTGAGTTGTCCAGTCATCTCGGACGCGTCGTTCTTTCTGTTCTGCTCCTTCAGGATCTTGCGCTGGTCCCTGGTCTGGCCATTGTGACGGCGCTGGGCCAGAAGCCCGAAGAACTGGGTTGGACACTCACCCAGGCGGGCATCAAGGCAACCGTCGCCCTGATCGTCCTGCTTGCCACCGGTCGCCTACTGCTGCGTCCGCTTTATCGCGTCATTGCCGGAACGAGTAACGCGGAACTTTTCGTTGCCGCTACCATGCTGGTGATACTCGGCACCGCTTTGGGCACCGCGCAGGCGGGACTGTCAATGGCGTTAGGCGCCTTCCTTGCGGGTCTCATGCTCGCCGGCACAGAGTATCGCCACCAGATCGAAGCAGACATTCGGCCGGTCAGAGGTATCCTGCTCGGCCTGTTTTTCATCTCGGTCGGGATGCTGGTGGACCTTCGGGTCGTCTTGCCTCAGATCCACTGGATCCTGTTGGCCGTGATCGCGCTCGTTGCCGTGAAGGCGCTGCTGCTTTTCGGTCTATGCCGGGCCTTCGGACTGCCGCCGCCACTTGCTGCAAGCGCTGGCCTACACCTTGCTCAAGGCGGCGAGTTCGCTTTTGTGTTGTTCAGCCTCGCCATGGGCACTGCGGCGCTCTCGGTAGGGACTGGTCAGTTCCTGCTTGCCGCCGTCGCCGTCAGCATGGCGGCTACGCCGCTTCTCGGCCGGGCCGGTCGAGCGGCCCAGAACGCGCTTGAGCGCCGAGGGCTGCCCGGCAGACCTCAGCTCCAGGCAGAGATCGAAGCTGACTCGGGCCATGTCGTGATCGCGGGGTTTGGGCGGGTCGGCCAGATGGTCGGCAAGTTGCTGGATGAGCGTGGACACAGATGGGTTGCAATCGACCTCGATAGCAAAAACGTCGAGCAGTCCCGGAAAGAAGGCCGGCCCGTGTTTTATGGCGATGCTTCGCTGGAGGAAATGGTTGCTGCGGCAAAAATCGGTAGCGCGAAGGCTATGGTTATTACACTGGACGATCCTAAAGCCGCCAAGTCGGTTCTTATGGCGCTGAGACGCAAACTGCCGGATCTCCCGGTGGTGGTACGGGCGCGTCACCATGCGCATGTACAAGAATTGTTGGAGAAGGGCGCGACAACCGTGATGCCCGAAGCAACGGAGTCCAGCCTTCTCCTGGGAGCAGCCGTCCTTGAACAGCTAGGGGACAGTAAAACGGATGTCGAAGCGGCCGTTATGTCCGTCCGTCGCGCAATTGAATGAGAAAACCATCGTCTGGTCCTTTCGGATCGCCTCCGTTTGACTGAGATGGACCGAGCGGAAGCTTGCTTAGGTTCCGCTACTGACGACCAGGACCATGGCTCAACAATGCTGACTGTTCCGACCGAGATCATCTGCCGATCGGACACGCCGTGACCGTGGGCCGCCGTGCGCCGCGCAGAAATTCAACGCCGTCATCCAATTGTCTGGCCGCCGGTCATCCGGCACGGCATGTCCGGACCAAGAAAGGCCAACGGATTCTCGGGACCCAGCACGTATTCGGGCCACGCGCTGACGATTGCGGCAACGCTTCCTCCAGCGGGTGAGGCTGAGGGAAGGAGCGCGCGTTCTGCCGCGGCGATGAAGCGGGTCAATGCCTGCACAATCGCCGTCGCACCATTGACCGCCGGAACCGTCAATCGAATACCGCTCGTTGCATCCAGCAGTATGTGGCAGCAAAGGTCATGGTCGCGCTTCGTGCTGTCGAGAAACCGGCGGTAGTCGAATGCCCGCCCCTGACGCGCATGGATGCGAACGTCATAGAGATAGCCGTATTTGCCGGCGATCCGGCCAGCGAGCTTGGCGCGATGCCAGGGCCGACGGAGGGCCTCCACGGTGACGCCAAGGCGCATATCGGAGGAGCGATGCCGATGCGGGCGATCCCGTTGTCTCCGACCGCCGACCAAGGAAACGGGTCAAGTCCGATGAACTGCTTCGCCACCGGATCGCGTCGCGGCGGGTAAATGGGCTGGCCGTCGTTGTACGATGTAACAAAAGTCCATACCCCCTTGTCGATGTCGTCGAGCAGCTGAGCAACCCGCTGAAGATCGCCCGGGTGGCCATTGCGGAAGTGCGCCACGCGGTTGCGGATCTGGCTGACCTCTTCCATGCGCGCTTTCCAAATCGACTGAACCGGAAGGTACGGCGCGAAAAACCGCCAATGTTTGGTGATCGTCTTCAGCAACGTGTCGAAGGTGATGTAGCTCAGAGGATTGCGTTCCCTTGTCGGCATGTGCGTGAGGCGCCCGTCGGCCTGCTGCGAACGCACGCCGGCCTGCTGAGAGCGCTTGGCGGCTTGGTGCGAGCGCCTGCCGGATTGGACAACAATGTAGTTCAACCACGCGCCGCCGTGGCGCGCCTTGAGTTCCACGTACACGATTTCGCGAAGCCACAGTTCGAGCTGCCACAACAGCGTGTAGCAGGTAAGCCGACCATCGGGCATCGGCGGCCAGATTTCGGTTGCGGCCGAAGGTTTTGGCCGCTTAGTCGCTCGTTTACTACCGGTAGAACGAGTCATCGCGAGTCATCGGATCGAAAAGGTTGGCAAAAGGAATCCTGGCATTGTTTCGCAGCAGCTTCGGATGTCTCGCCGAAGAGGCCGGCGACGACGTTTCCGTCGTCGCACCGACGCACATCATATGCGAGCACCGTCATTTGACCTCGACGATCTTCACGCCGGCGTCGAGCAGCAGCTGGTACAGCGTCGCGATTGCCCGACGCTCCCCGCGCTGGGCACAGTAGGTAAAGATTACCCGCTGCTTGGCACGCGTGAACGCGACGAAGAAGCCGGCAGTTGCCTCCGCCCTATCCTCTTCGAAGCTGCGACGCCAAGCGCCGTCGTCGAGACCTACGAAGATAACAGTATGATACTCGAGCCCCTTGCTCTTGTGGATCGTCATCAACGGGACGGCATGGATACCTTCGTAGGCGTCAAGCGCGTCGGTCCAGCTTTTTGCCGCCTGTGATGAGGCGTTTAAGTGAAGCGTCGCGGCCTCGATGACTTTGTCGAGCCAACCGCCCTGCGCATAGGCCGGATGTGCTGCCAGTAACCGCGCGCGGCCGATGAAATCGACGATTTCGGCAGTGAGTGCTGCCGCCGCCGCAGTGCCGCTTGGAGGAGACGGATGGCGCTTGCGAAGGTCGACGGCGAATTGATCGAGTTCAGCGGCGAAGCGCGCCTGCGCGACGTCATCGTCGGGGGCGGTCCCACGCAGCGCACCAATCGCTTCCTGGCAGTCGGTCCAGTGCCGGCCGGCACGTACCGTCATGGCGAGACGCAAGACGCTAACCAGCAGCGTCGAAACCTCGTCGGGAAGGAGCTCCTGCAAGGTGACGGCGCCCACCGTGCTGGCCTCGTTGCGCAAGGCCAGCCCCGCCGCGCGAAACGCAGGCTCCAGCACGGCGGCGTACCGGTCCGCTCGCTGACGGACGAGCAGGACGAAGTCGCGCGGGCCCAAGCTGTGAGCCTTCATCTCCGAGGCGATGAAGGTGGCGAGACGCGCCGCCTCGATGTCCGGCGTGGGGAAGTCCCAGATGACGCAGCTGTCGCCGGTGATCGTGGCATTGGCCTTGGAGACTGGCTTGATTGCACCGCGATCGAGAGCCTGCGCCAGGACGTGCTGGATCCGAACGAGTTCGGGCGACGAGCGATAGTTGTTGTGGAGTGACGTGCGCACGGCGCGAAAGTCCGCGTCGAACGCCACGAAGGGATGATCCATCGCCATCGCCCAGCGCATAATCTGTTGCTTGTTGTCGCCTACAGCGGTGATGATGGCGTCAGAGCCGAGGAAGATCGTCTTGACCAGGTCGTACTGGACCTGAGTCGTGTCCTGGAACTCGTCCATGAAGAGATGCGAATAAGTCAGCCGCAGCGCCTCGCGGGCCATGGGATTGAGGCGCAACAGCAATTCGGCAAGGCGACCGATCATGGCAAAGGACAGTCGGCTCTTGCGCCCGCCGTGCAGCGTGCCTTGCCAGAACCGCTCAGCTGCCCACTGGCCGACCGTTGGATTGGGCCATCCGTCGACTGGCAGGGGCGAACCAAACAGGAGTTGGCGTTCAAAGGCCTTGACGGTGATCGCCTGCACGTCGGCGACGCGGCCGATGTTCGCCGGCGGCGCACCCACCTCCTGGAAGAGGAAACTGCGAAACAGCGTGTCACTGGTCCACATGATCTCGTAGTCGGGCCGCGGCCGCCAACGCTCCGGGAGGATTTGTCCGAAGCGGTCAACCAGGCCTTTTGAAAATGCGTCGAACGTAAGAGAGTCGAGCCGCGCGGCGTGGCTGCGATGACACCGCGTGCGCACCCGTGCGGCGAGGTTCGTCGCGGCGTCACGCTTGTAGCTGATCGCAAGGATCCGCTGGGGTGCAGGCGCGCCACCCGTCTGCAGGAGGTAAGCGGCGCGTTGCGCCAGCAGCTCCGTCTTTCCGGCGCCGGGTCCGGCGATCACCGAGCGGTTGTCGTCGGAGCGGACGACGAGCATCGCGTTCGGCTCCAGCTCGTCGACGCCGATCGGGCGCCAATCGTCAGGACTTACGCGGCGGGCGAGTACGGTCATGATCAGTCCCGCCGCAGAGACTTGGCCACATGCCCAAGCACCTCGGCCAGGATCGGCGGCATCTTCGCCTCGAGGTCCTTATGGGCGATGTGCGCGAGCGCGGCCAGATGGGTGGCCGGCTTGCTTCGTGTCAAGAAATGGTAGCGGTAGGCGGGCAGGAGATCTGCTCCCTTGTCGTAAGGGCCGATGTACTGTTTGAGACCTGGGTCGGATGTGCCCAACACCGTTTCGGCGGCCTTTTCCAGCGTCGAGCGCGGGCCGCCTCCAGCCGGGATCGTCGCGGCATAGGCCTCAGGGAACGCCTTTAGCATCATCAGGTCGAGGTCGAGAGGCTCGGAAAAGAAGACGCCGTATTGCTTCAGGAAGCTCGCCCAACCGGGAAGATACGCGACGTCCGTCCACGCGTGCATCTGGGCGAATTCCGCACCGGAGAGGTGGCCTTTGTCCGTTTCGAGCAGCTCCGTCTTCGGCTTGCCAATCGCGATCAAATTCTCGATCGCGGTCTTCACGCGCCCAAAGCCGCCGCCCTCACGACCGACGTCGAGGTCGAGCAGCGTGGCGTAGGGGATCTCGAGATCGGAGAGCAGCCGCCAGAAATACTGGACGTGGCGCCCCCCGAGCGGAACGATGGCGACAAAGGCCGGGTCGATCAGGAGATCAAGCGCCTCGGCGAGCCGCGGCAGCACGATCCGTTCCGAATCGCCTTCGACCAGCAGCACGAAACGGGCAAAGTAGAGTTCGGGATAGGCGAGCAAGGCGCCGCGGACGAATTTCGCTGCTTCGGTCGCATCAGGCGGCAGCTTGATCGGCTTTATGGATGATATCCGCGCCGTGGGGTGACAGCGGCAGTAGCGCACTTCCTGCGGCTCCACACGGCTCAGCACGGCAGGAGAATGGCTGGTGACGACGGCCTGTGCGCGTCCTTCCGTGGTGAGGGACCGGACCTGCCGGACGACGCGCGAGAGGAAGAAGGGTGAAAGATGGTTCTCCGGCTCTTCGAGCGCGAAGATCGAGAGGGCGGGGATATGCAATTGGTCCTTGTGAAAGCCCGCGACCTTGCCGGAAACCACCTGCCGTTCCATGTCGAACACGGCGGCGGCCAAGGCGAAGTAGAACAGCGATTGCTGGCCATCGCTCAGCGCGTCAAGACCGCGCTCACGTCCGTCCGGGCCCTGCTCGAAGATGACGGCGATCTTGTTGATCACCTCCTCGAAGCGGCGGCTGACCAGGCTGAGGCGGGGCCGCGTGTCGACCTTGTCGTCGTGCAGCGTTGTCCACCGGGCTTGCAACGCCTTGCCGATAGCTGCGATCGCCGCTTCGCCCTCGAAAGCGTCCGTCAAGCCCTTGCTGGCCGCTTCGACCGCACCTTGCGCCACCTCCGACCATTCGATCGCCCTCAGCAGCCGCGCGGCCAGCGCGCCTGCTGTCGACCGCACCTGCGCTGCTGCATCGCGGCTGGCCGGCGTGTAATAGAGCTGGATCAGGCCGCGATCCGACGGCGAGACCGCTTTCTTCTTGTCAGCGGACGCGTCAGGCTCGAGGGAATCGACCCAGTACAGCTCCTGCGAGACTTCCCCCTCCACGGTGCCGTCGTCCTCCCAGCGCGCCTCCAGCCGCAACCGGCAGACAGGCGGCTGGTTCTTGCGCGTGAGCAGCATGTGCCGGAACGAGGGCGCGACGGTCTCGGGGGTTGCGGTGTCGTCGGCGAGTTCCGGCAAGACGACCAGGACATCGATGAACAGCGCCTTCGGCGAGCGGTCGTCCGGATCGGCGTCCGCAGCGACATGAAAGTCCGAACGCTGCACAGTCCTTTGCGCCCGCGTCACGCCGAAGAGCTTGGACAGCCCATGAAGCAAAGCGGTCTTGCCGGCGGCGTTCGGGCCGATGACAGCGGTGATGTCTGGCGCAACGGCCATGGTCATCGGCTGGGGGCCGAAGCAGCGGAAGCCGGACAGGGTGACGCTTTCGAGACGCAAGAGATTATCCCCGAAAATCAGATGTTTGAAATGAGGGCAGATCGACAATGCGCGGATTGCCATCTGCGGGCAGTCTGGTTTCGTTGTACGGATCAACGGTTTGGTATCGACCGCAATCGAGTTGTACTTTACGTTGCCTGTCCACGCTGGTGAAAGAACTGCGCGACCAGCGGCGGGGGCGACGTTGAGCGACAAGAGGTCGGGCGCGCTCGCGGCGACCTTCGATGTCGTCGACGATCTTCTCTGGCAGGCCGAGGCCGGCCGACTGCCGAGTCGCGGCGCGCTTACCCTCGGACGCTCGGGTCAGATCGGGCCCCTGGTAGAACTGGCGCTCGCCGCACACACGGCGCCAACCGCTTACGCATCGATCGCCGTTACCCCGCCCTTCTTCAACCAAGTTCTGCGAGGCTTCTCGGCCGGTCGCGTCAGCGGTGGTGGAGCGCGCGACATCGCCGGCGTCTTTCCATTGGCGCGGCTCGATCCGGCTGGAGACGACGGCCCCTGGGAGCAGTGGATGAGCCACGCGGAGAACGCGGCGTTGGCTTCGGGACTGGCGCGCGGTCTCGTTAGCGGCTTGCTGGGCGCGCTCGGCGAACTGCAGGAAAACGTCTACCAGCACAGCGGCCGGCCGGAAACGGGCCTGGTCGCGTATGCCGCCGTGAACGGCATGTTCGAGTTCGTGGTCGCCGATGCCGGCGTCGGTGTCCTGACAAGCCTGCGACAAAACCCGGAGTTCGCGCAGATCGGCGACTCCGGCGAAGCGCTGCGGGTCGCCGTCTCGGATGGCGCGTCGCGCCATGGGCGCGCCAGCGGACGCGGCTACGGCATCGGACAGGTGTTCAGGGCGCTGGCACATGACTGGGCCGAGCTACGCTTTCGCAGCGGCGATCACGCGCTGCGGCTCTGGGGCGATGCCCCCAGCCTCAGCGGACACTTCGAGGTCGCCCAAAAGGCCAGACTGGATGGGCTGATCATTACGGTCAGGTGCGCGCCTGGGCGCGGCGACCAGACGTAGGCGGGGCGCTGGCTCGACGCCGAGTTCATGCGCCAGGCGCACGATCTCGACGTTATGGGCAAAAAGGTCGTCGATCGGGGCGCCCTTCGGCGTCGGCGACGATGCCCATTTTAGCCGGCCGGATTCCGTTAGCATCGCGCGCCTGCGGCGGATCGCACGCGCGAAAGCCTCGGTGTCGATCAAGGTGACGGAGGCGAAATGGCGCCGAAGCTGCGGCGCTTTCCGGCCTCCGCCGCGGATCACGAGCGTAAGCGGACGACTGACCTGGTCGGTGAGCTTGCAAAGCTGATCGACATGCCAATCGATGCGTTCGCCGCGCCCACCGCCGGTCGCGAACTCGAAGGCGAGAGTCTCGATCTCGGGTCGCTTCGCTATGAGGTCGGCCCACCGATGGTAGTCGTGGTCGGTGCGGGCGTTGACATGAAGCGCGGCGCGGAGGCCGGCGGCTGCCACCTCCGTCCACGCAAGCAGGATGCGCTTCATGGCGTAGAGATTGTCCGTCCGCGGGACGTCCAGGAGCACACTGTAGTTCGGCGCGGTGACCAGCGCGACGCCAAGTCGCGCGAGTTCGGCAAAGATCTCGGGGCGGTTCGGAAGCTCCCACCAGCGCTCGATGGGGCCGTCCTTGTCGACGCCGCTGAGGACAATCGTTGCGTCGACCGGGATCAGGAAGCGCGCCGCAAGCTCCTGCCGGGAGGTGACATGCAGCTGGCCGGTCGCCATATTAACGACCTCGTAGAGCGACAGTGCAACGACCGGCTCGTTCAGCGTCGCCGCACGACCATAACGATGATCGACGAACGGAACGAGCCGAGGCAGCTCGGGAACGCCGCGCGAAGGCACGCGCGGCGCGGTGTCGAACGAGAGCCCGCCGACCTCCCGCATTCGGGCGAGAAATAGGCGCGGATTAAAACGGCAGACCATATCGCACCGGCTCTTGTCGCGGCATGTGCACAGATCACGACAATCGAGGACTCCGGCGTCGGTGTGGACGCCTCCGCAGCGACCGAACTCGAGACAGGTCGGGCAGCCAAGGGACGGGGCGTGACGGGTATCATCGTCCCACAGGCGCTGCGGCTGCGGAAAGTGGCGCGACGGCTCGTTCGGTGGGCGCTGGTTCATCGGATGCTCACCTCCGCCGTATCGCCAAACAGGCCGATGCGCTGCGCCGTCCCCTCGGCATAGCCGCCTCCCGTAGCGAGGGCGGACGCCAGATCAGCGGAGGGCCTGGAAACGCGACCGATCGGGCGAAGACCGTCGCTGACGGTGACACCCGTCGGGCCGCGTTCGACAATCAGGGTGTCCCCCGCCCGCAGAGACGTGCCGGGCTGAAGCTCCACCGTCACGGTTTGGGCCGCCTCCGACATCGTGAGGTCGAGCAACGTCGGCTGCTTCAGGCGGTCGAGACCGCCATTCCAGCGCTTTTTCCAAGGCTTGCCCGTCTGGGCGCGGATGTAGTCGAGACCCATCAGGCAATCTCCAGAAGAGGGCTGAACGACTTGGTTTTGCCAGTCCGCCGCTCGACCAGCAGCCCCTTCGCGGCGAGGCCGGAAAGGCGGTTGTTCCAGGCAGTCGGGCCGATGCTTTGATCGCGGTATCGCGCGGCGAGTTCGGGCGCGGTGACCACGCCAAGCTCGCGAACGGCATCGAAGGTAGCGCGTTGCGCGGGATCAAGTTCGCCGACCAGCTTGGCGCCGCTCACCCGTGCGGCTGGACCGAGGTCACAGACCCAGAACACGTCATTTCGGGTGCGCAGAAAGAATTCGAGTTCCTCAAGAACCGCAGCCTCCAGGTTTGCGGCCACCGGGTAGACGTTGACGAGGGATAGGCGAGCGTAATCGCGAAAGCCGATCACCGACTCGCGCAGGAAGGAGCTTGTGGCCACTGCTATGCCCGCGAAGTCGAGGAAGGCGGCAGTCGGGACCGATGCGGGCGGCGTCACGGCGATCAACGCCGTCAGCAGTTTCCGCCCCGAGATGCCGCCTGACAGCACTTTGCGCCCCTCCATCAATTTCAGAACTTCGTGCCGCATTCACTATCCTCACGTGTTGTAAGTGAAGATAATGAGCGACCCGAGCGCCGTCAAGGGGCACGCCACAGCCGTCCACAGCATTCCCAATTGGGTGGGTGCATCTATGGTGTCGACGGCCGCCGACGAAGGTTTTGGAATTGAAGCGGCTGGCGAAACGACAAAGGCTGCAAGAAGGTAAGCCCAACTCAAGGCAGCCCAAGCCAAGAGGAGCCAACCGGAGCCGCCTTTAGCCCTCCCGCGGGTCTCTCACCTTCCGGGCAAGCAGCCATTCTACCAGCGTGAGCTGATCTTGATCCGATATGATGCTGTGCTTGTACTTCAGATCCTCGCAGAGCTCGGCGATCACCGCCTCGCGCGGAACGCCGCGGCTCATCCGGAAGTCCATACGCGCCTTCAGCGTCGACACCAGCGAACGAAAGGCGGAATACGCCTCGTAAGCTGAATCGTATGGCGCGTTCTTGCGCAGTCTTTCGCAAACCAACGCCTGATCGGCGACATGGGCCGCATTGGCGCGGACTTCCTGCAGGGCGTCGCGGATGTCCTCAAGCTTCAGGTGGCTGTCGGGCGTCGACCGGTCCCGCTGCCGGGCATCGCGCCGCACATCGGCGCAATCGGAACAGACATCGACGAAATACGAATCCCCCACCCAGAGCTCGTGTCGATAGCCAGGGAAGAGACGCATGCGCGTCGCAATCGCATCCGCATCCGTCTCCTCCACCAGGATGCGCAGCTTCCGTATGCCCCCTGACCACTTGCCCTTGCTTGCCCGACGCACGACCTCGCGCTTGCGACGGCCGCAGCACGCACAGGTCCAGTCGTCGCCCGTTGCGGCCCAGGTCTTTGGCGAGACCGCGTCGGAATAGGCAGCGTATTCTTCGTCGGTCGGGCCGCAAGACGGCTTCACGGTACGGTCGGCGAGTCTGCGGGAATCGAGACTCACGGACCGCGTCAGGAACTCACGGCGAAGGCCTGACAACTCCCCGCGCCGCTCGTCCTCGCGCACCTGGTCCAGGAAGGCCCTCCACAGCATCTCCTGGCCGCCCATGGCCAATTGCATCGGAATCACGCCCGGCCACCCTGCCTTGTCGTGGGCGAGACCGCCGGTCCCGATCTCACTTATTAGCATGTCGAGAAGCCGCAGGCGCATTTCAAACCCACCCCGCTGGATTTCCCAGATGGTGCGCGCACGCTCGATGTCGATCTCGTGATCCCGCCCCGGCCGGGCGATGGCGAACGATCTGATCTCCGAGACCGTGAACGTGAAACGGTCATCGATGCCGGCGACCTCTCTCTTCGCCTTTGCGTCCGCTGCATTGCATTCGGAACAAACGAGTGCCTCGGAGAATCGCGACACCAGGTCCCTTACAAGCCCCAGCATTTCCCCGGTTCCAGGAATCCTGTCTCGCCAGTCATGCCCGAGGAGTTCGCCGGCACGCGGCCAGACCAGGTCGCGCATATGGTCGTGATGAAGCTCGAGCTTCGCCAGAAGCACTCCCTTCTTTGACAGTCGAAAGCATTGGTCTTTCGTCCGCCCGCAGCTTGGACAGGACCAACCTGGTCCCACGAGAGCCCAGTTGTCGTTAAGATCGAGACCCTTCGCCCCGGATCTCGCGAGCGCCGCCTTGCTCTGCCGGCTCCATTTCCCATCGCGGTCGCCGAAATGCCACGCCATCTCCTGGTCGGACAGTTCCGACGGCCGATGGATCGTCAGGTAAGCGCTCCAAGTAGCGAGCGAGGGCCTGTAGTCAGGATCGAGGAGCTGCTCGTCCTCATCCTCGAATATGTCCAACTTAATTCCTCCCAATTGACCGCATTTATAATCGGATGATGCTGCCTGGAACAACTCGTGAACGGATAAGTGCTAACAACTCTCAGCCGCAGTTCCTGAAGGCCCGGCTGGAAACCGAATGGCGTTGCAGCACGGATCCTTAGCCTTGGCGACCATCGCCGTCCGCTTGAAGCATGGTGTGCCTCGGCGATCCCGTGCGCCCAGTTCGACGATCCTGTCGTCAGGCGCGCGGCTCGCTATGAAGCCGAAATGCTTGTCGTCCAACGGGAGCCGCGTCCTTGACATTCCTACTGCGTAAATCAGCAGCCTGTTCAGGGGCACGGGTTTCTCTGCACTCGACAGCTACGAGGCAACGGCCTCTGGATTCGCGGTAGTCTCGCCGCATCGGCGAGGTCAGGCCGCCGTTAAGTGCGGGGAATGCCTTCCCCTGCGGCCGAGCCGAGGTCTCGCCCGACCCCTTCTGCGGGGGGACCCCGCAACGCCCCCTCAGAGTGAGAGTGCGGACGGGTTTGCCGTGACGGGTTGAAAGCTGGAGGAGAGCTTCCGGCGCCCGTCGCGGAGATCCGCGATGTCCAGACCTCACCGCCACGCTCGCGCCGGCGCCGACCGGACGAGCCTTTACGACGAGATCACCGGCAAGGTCATTGCCGAGCTCGAAGCCGGCCGCTTCCCCTGGGTGCAGCCCTGGGGTACGCCGGCTGCTCACGCGCGGCTCGGCCTGCCGAAGAATGCCAGCACCGGCCGCGCCTATTCCGGCATCAACATCCTGATCCTGTGGGGTGCCGTGGTCCAGCACGGCTTTCCGGGCCAAGGCTGGCTCACCTTCCGCCAAGCGCTGTCCCTCGGCGGCAATGTTCGCAGGGGCGAACACGGCACGACCGTGGTCTATGCCGACCGCTTCGTGCCCGAGGACGAGAAGCAGCGCGCCCGCGACACGGGGGAAGAAGCTCAGGCTATCCCCTTCCTCAAGCGCTTCACCGTGTTCAACGTGGCGCAATGTGAAGGTCTGCCGGAGGACATCGCCGTCGAGATGCCGCCGCCTCCGCCGGGGATGATCGAGCCGACCGTCGAGGCGCTGATCAAGGCCAGCGGCATCGACTTCCGAATCGGCGGCGATCGGGCCTACTACGTCCCGGCGCACGACTATGTCATGGTGCCGCCGCCCGCCGCCTATTTCGAGCCGATCAACTGGCACCGCACGGCGCTGCACGAACTGGGCCACGCCACCGGTCATGCCTCGCGGCTCGGCCGCGATCTCGGCGGATCGTTCGGGACCAGAAAATACGCCTTCGAGGAATTGGTGGCCGAGATGAACGCGGCCTTCTGCTGCGCGGCGCTCGGTATCGTGCCGACGGTGCGTCATGCCGACTATCTCGCCTCCTGGCTCGAGGTGCTGCGCGAGGACAACCGCGCCATTGTCCGCGCCGCCTCGCAGGCCAGCAAGGCGGCGGACTGGCTCCTCGGCTTCCTGCCCGATGCCGGCGGGGCAATTGATGGCGGCGAGCCGGGCGAGCCCGCAATCGACAGGAGGGCGGCATGATCCTCCTGACCGACGATCTGCGCGGCCGCCTGCTCGCCAACGGGCATGATCGCGATGCCGATCACATACCGGTGGTGAAGTTCTTCAATCCGCTTGGCGAAGGCGTCTGGCTGGCCACCGAACTCGACGCCAACGGCGATACGCTGTTCGGACTCGCTGACCTTGGCTATCCGGAACTCGGCAGCTTCTCGCTCGAAGACCTGACCTCGGTTCGACTGCCATCCGGCATGGGCATCGAACGCGACATCCTCTTCCAGACGGACTTGCCGATCTCGGTCTGGGCCGAAGCGGCTCGGCAAGCCGGCAGCATGCGCGCGGCCGAACGCATTATCGCTGCCATGCCTCGCACGCGGCCGCGCGCGTCCTGACGAATGAGCCGTGGGGCTCGGCCCACCCTCGATTCCGCAAATCCGTGTTTCAGGCTTTACGCTTCCTCGCAAACCGCGCGCGCGGCGCCGTCCTCAGAGTGAGAGGGCGGCGCCGCTCTTCGTGACGGGTTGGAGGTCGAGAGGAGTTCCCGGCCGCCCGTCGCGGAGACACGACCATGGCGACCGCCAAGCAGAAGATCACCCTCAACGCCTCGCGCGACATCCCCTTCAACAAGCTGATGCTCAGCCAGGCCAATGTCCGGCGCATCAAGAACGGGCAGTCCATCGAGGATCTCGCCGCGTCCATTGCGCGGCGTGGGCTCCTCCAGAGCCTCAACGTCCGGCCCGTGCTCGACGGCGAGCGCAACGAGACCGGCATGTTCGAGGTGCCCGCCGGCGGGCGCCGTTATCGCGCGCTCGAACTGCTGGTCAAGCAGAAGCGCATGGCCAAGACCGAAACGGTGCCCTGCGTCGTCTCGGACGCCAACAGTGTCGTGCCGATCGAGGAAGACTCGCTCGCGGAGAACTTCCAGCGCGAGGATCTGCACCCGCTCGATATGTTCAGAGCCTTCCAGACGCTCCACGACCAGGGTGCAAGTCACGAGGATATCGCGGCCCGTTTTTTCGTGTCGGCCACCTTCGTGCAGCAGCGCCTGCGTCTCGCCAAGGTCTCGCCCAAGCTGCTCGAGATCTACGAGCAGGACGGCATGAAGCTCGACCAACTCATGGCCTTCACCGTGACCGATGACCATGCGCGCCAGGAGCAGGTCTGGGAGACGCTCCAGAATTCCTGGTCGCGGGAGCCGTACCAGATCCGGCGCATGCTCACCGAGACCACTGTCCGGGCCAGCGATCGCCGCGCTTTGTTCGTTGGTGTCGATGCATATGTCGCCGCCGGTGGCATCGTGCTGCGCGACCTGTTCGAGGCCGACAATGGCGGCTGGCTGCAGGATCCGGCGCTGCTCGACCGGCTGGTCGGCGAGAAGCTGCGTGCCAGCGCCGACGAGATCGCCGCCGAAGGCTGGAAGTGGATCGTCGTCGATATGGATCTGCCCTATGGCCACGCCCAGGGCTTGCGGCCGCTCACTGGCAGCTTCGTGGATCTCAATGACGAGGAGCGTGCCAGCCGGGAGGCGCTGCGCAACGAGTACGACGAGATCGAGGCCCAGTATGGCGAGGCAGACGAGCTCCCGGACGAGGTCGATCAGCGCCTAGGCGAGATCGAGCAGGCGCTTGAGCAGCTCGAAAATCGCCCAAAGATCTACGATCCCGCCGACATCGAACGTGCCGGCGTTTTCGTCAGCATCAACCGCGATGGCGATCTCGTCGTCGATCGTGGCTATGTCCGGCCCGAGGACGAAGAGCCGGATAGCGGCGATGGCGACGTTGCGCAGCCCGAAGGTGAGATTGATGGGCGTGAAACCGATGGTGAACTGGCACCTCGGCGGACCACGATCACCGTCGGCGCACAGCCGTCGGAGCCGGACGAAGGGGATGACGGCGACGCCATCAAGCCGCTCCCGGAGAGGCTGGTCATCGACCTCACCGCGCATCGCACACTGGCGCTGCGCAACGCCGTCGCCAGCAACCCGCGCGTCGCGATGACGGCACTGCTCCATCGGCTTGTGCTCGACACCTTCGGTCAGCGCTCCTCGATCGGCTGTCTCGAAGCCTCCGTCCGCCACGTTTACTTCACCGCGCAGGACACCGACCTCAAGGACAGTTCGGACGCCAAGGCTGTCGCCGACCGGCAGGAGGCCTGGAAGACGGACATTCCCTTCGGCGACGACGAGGCGCTGTGGACCTGGCTCGATGCCCTCGACGAGGCCAGCCGGCTGGCGCTTCTGGCGCATTGCGTCAGTTTCGGGATCAACGCGCATTACGAGCGCATCAATCCCTACGGCTCCGGTGTCAGCCAGCAGGGCCTCGAGCAGCGCCTGCGCGAGGCGGACCGGCTGGCCCGGGTAACCGGGTTGGACATGGTCGACGCCGGCTGGCGTCCAACCGTCGCCAACTATCTCGGCCGCGTCACCAAGTCCCGCATCCTCGAAGCGGTGCGCGAGGGCGCCGGCGAACGCGCGGCGCAACTCATCGACCACCTCAAGAAGGGCGAGATGGCCAAGGAGGCGGAGCGGCTGCTCGCCGACAGCGGCTGGCTGCCCGAGCCGCTGCGCCTCACCGGTGACGAACCCCCCGTCGTTCAGCAGGACGAGGATGACGGCGATGTCGCCGCGCTCCCGGCCTTCCTCGCCGGCGAGGAAGACCCCCACAGACGGGGTCACCCTTCCTTTCATCCCGGCCCGGCGATCTGCCGGGCCTTTCCGTTTCTGGAGAGACTTCAATGTCTGCCTCATTGATCTTCGACATCGCGCCCCTCGGCTCCTTGATCGCCTACTCGGACGGCATGCCTCGGCCGGCGGCGCGCTTCACAAAGAAGCTAGCGGGCTGGGAACGCCGCAACGGCACCGGCCGGCTGGTCCGCAAGGAGCCGGCACGCGAGCGCCCCACCTACACGTCCCCGCCCTGCTTCACCCTGCATGAGGGCACGTTCGGCCAGAATGGCATCATCCTCGTGTCGGTGATGCGCACCTACTGCATCGACAGCGACCTGAGGTTCCGCGTCATCGAACGTCCCCGCATGGGCCAGGTCCGCGTGCTGCAGGCCATGGGCGACGGTGAAGAATTGCTGCATCTCGCCGAAAGCCGCGACGCCGCCGAGTTGTGGCTGGCGAGGAACGGCCATCACCAAGCCCGCATCGAGGAGGTGACCGCCGACGAACTCAGCGCTGATGCCGTCGAGGGACGCGCCGCGGCCTGACGTCGGCGACCACACCCGCTTTCACGGCGGAACGCAGCGCCATTCGCAACCACCTCAACGAACGAGGCGAAGCTGCCCGGGCTCTTGAATGAGCGCCGGGTATCTCGCTTTGCGGAGACCGATCATGCCCGAATTCACCATTGAAACGACGTACCACCTGCCGGTCTACCGGCAGCGCACCTACACGGCCGAGACGCCCGAAGCGGCCTGCCGTCTCGCCATCGAGGACACGGACTGGTCCGAACACAAAGAGGATTGCGAGTCCTCCGGCGAGACCTTTGTCACCGGTATCTGGCAAGGAGCCGATGCCGCCTACCGCGGTCCCACAGTACAAGTCGCCCCGCAGTTTGAGGAAACGCTGCAGCGCCAGGCGCGGCACTTCGAAGTCCTGCTCGGCCTGCTCAAGATCCTCCTCGCCGATTCCGAGGCGGGTCGAACGACGGCTCCCGAATGGACCGGCAAAGCCAAATGGGCGGTGCAACTCGCCGAGGCCATCCTCGGGGGCGCTCGCGGTCCGGACGAACCGAGCAGCGCGGGAGAAGTCTCATGAGCATTCCCGACTTTGCCCGCGCCAATTTCCAGACGCTGCTCCGCGCCGCCGGCGATGGCAATCTGGCGCTGATGGAATGCCTGGATACCGAAACAGCACAGCCGCGCTACGTGATCTGCGCCGTCGGTCGTGACGGCGCGGACTACGTCTTCACGCCGTTCGGGCATCTGGCCGAAGGCAATCCCTTTGATGCCTAACGGCCGCCCGATCCCGCCGACCCGAACGGCTTCCTGCCCATGGCCGACGCGTCCGAATAGGAAATAGCCATCACGCCCTGATCCACCTCAAGCGCCCGTGCTGCGGCCGGGCGCTTGTTTGCTGTCAGGCCAGGAGGCTGGCCGAGAGGGAGAGGCTGGCCGGGACGGGTTCGAGCCGGTTCGGTCCAGAGAGAGCGCCGCGCCCGGCTCGATTTCCTGTTGCTCTCCGAGGATCCCATCATGACCCCGACCTCCGCATCGGCGGCAGCGATTGCCGCCGCGCCGCTCCCGCTCGACAGGCCTGACACCGCCGCCGCGGTGTTCGCTGCCGCGACCCTTCTCCTTCCCCACCTCGAGCGCGGCGAGAGTATCGACGCGCCGATCCTACGCGCCAGCATGGAGGCAGCCTTCGGTGCCTCCGATGCCGCCGGCGCCTGGGACTGGAAGCAGGCTTACGAGGCCTGCGAGGCGGCGACTGTCCTGTTCCTGCGTAAATACGGAAAGGCGCTGTTCCGTAAAGCCGCCACTCCGGCTCTGCGGCTTTCCGCCCTGTCGAAGATTGCGGGCCTGCTGCCGACGCACACGCGCCGCTCCGAAGAGTCGCAGACCTTCCAGCAGTTCTCGACGCCGATTCCGCTCGGGATTGTCGCGGCGACGGCAGCCGCCATCACGTCGGCCGATCGCGTACTCGAGCCCTCGGCTGGCACGGGCCTGCTCGCCATCCTCGCCGAGATCGCTGGCGGTACCCTGCTCCTCAACGAACTCGCCGAAACACGCGCCGGCCTTCTCTCGTCCCTGTTTCCGGCCGTGCCCGTCACGCGCTTCGATGCCGCCCAGACCGACGATCATCTCGATCCAGCCGCCGTGCCGAGCGTCGTGCTGATGAATCCGCCGTTCTCGGTGATGGCCAATGTCGAAGGCCGCGTCGCCGACGCGGTGGTCCGCCATGTCGCCTCGGCGCTGGCGCGCCTGGCGCCGGGCGGCCGCCTCGTGACCATCACCGGAGCCAGCTTCGCGCCCGACAATCCGGCCTGGGCGCCGGCGTTTACGCGCCTGCAGGAGCGCGGCCGTGTCGTCTTCTCCGCCGCGATCGACGGCGCCGTCTATGCCAGACACGGCACGACGATCGACACGCGGCTCACCGTCGTCGAGAAGCTACCGGCTGACGATCCCGCCGTCTTCCCGGCCGCGCCCGGTGTTGCTCCCGATACCGCCACGCTGCTGGCCTGGGTCGGCGCTCATGTCCCGGCCCGCAGCCCGGTCGCCCTTCCAGTCCTCTCGGGCTCGGCCTCGACCACCGCCGCGCCGCGCACCGTCCGCGGTTACGTCGCCAGGGCCGCGCGCGCACCGGCGGCGCCGCTTGCCGAGCCCGAGGGCGTCGAGTTCGCCTACGACACCGTCGACGTGCTGCCCACCGACAACGCCAGCATCAGTGATGCCATCTATGAGCCATACGGACTTCAGGCAATCCGTATTCCCGGCTCTCAGGCGCACCCGACCCAACTCGTACAATCGGCGGCCATGGCGAGCGTCACGCCACCCCGGCCGAGCTACCGGCCGCGTCTTCCGCAGAACATCCTCGACCTGCTCTCCGACGCCCAGCTCGAGACGGTGATCTATGCCGGCGAGGCGCATTCGGAATTCCTCGCCGGCGCCTGGACGGTGGACGACACCTTCGATGTCGTCAGCGCCGCGCCGGAGGAGGCGCAGGAAGCCGTCCGCTTCCGGCAGGGCTTCATGATCGGCGATGGCACCGGCGTCGGCAAGGGTCGTGAATCGGCGGCCATCATCCTCGACCATTGGCTGCAGGGCCGCCGCAAGGCGGTCTGGATCTCGAAGTCCGACAAGCTGATCGAGGACGCCCAGCGAGACTGGTCGGCGCTCGGCATGGAGCGACTGTTGGTCACGCCGCTCTCGCGCTTCCTGCAGGGAAAGCCGATCACGCTGCCGGAAGGCGTCCTATTCACCACCTATGCCACGCTGCGCTCCGATGACCGCGGCGACAAGGTTTCGCGGGTCCGGCAGATCGTCGAATGGTTGGGGGCCGATTTCGACGGCGTCATCGTGTTCGACGAGAGCCATGCCATGCAGAATGCCGTTGGCGCCAAGGGCGAGCGGGGCGATGTCGCCGCCAGCCAGCAGGGCCGTGCCGGGCTGCGGCTGCAACACGCACTGCCGAAGGCTCGGATCCTCTATGTCTCGGCGACCGGCGCCACGACGGTGCACAATCTCGCCTATGCCCAGCGGCTTGGTCTTTGGGGTGGCGAGCATTTTCCGTTCTCGACCCGTGCCGAATTCGTCGAGGCGATCGAATCCGGTGGTGTCGCGGCAATGGAGGTGCTGGCCCGCGACCTGCGCGCCCTCGGCCTCTATACGGCCCGCTCACTCTCCTTCGCCGGCGTCGAATACGAGCTGGTCGAGCACGAACTCACGCCCGAACAGGTCCGCATCTACGATGCCTATGCGGGCGCCTTCGCCATCATCCACAACAACCTCGATGCGGCGATGCAGGCGGCCAACATCACCGGCAGTTCCGGCACCCTGAATGCGCAGGCCAAGTCGGCCGCGCGCTCGGCCTTCGAGAGCGCCAAGCAGCGCTTCTTCGGTCACCTCCTCACCTCGATGAAGACGCCGACGCTCATCCGCTCGATCACGCGCGACCTGGCCGACGGCCATTCAGCCGTTATCCAGATCGTTTCGACCGGCGAGGCGCTGATGGAACGGCGTCTCAGCGAGTTGCCGACCGAGGAATGGAACGACGTTCGCGTCGACATCACGCCGCGCGAATACGTCCTCGACTATCTCGCCCACTCGTTCCCGGTGCAGCTCTACGAACCATTCACGGATTCGGAGAGCAATCTGTCCTCGCGCCCGGTCTATCGCGACGGCCAGCCGGTTGAGAGCCGCGAGGCTGTGGCTCGCCGCGACGACCTGATTGCGAAGCTCGCGAGCCTTCCGGCCGTCCCTGGCGCCCTCGACCAGATCGTCCAGCATTTCGGGGCAGACGTCGTCGCCGAGGTCACCGGCCGGTCGCGACGCATCGTGCGCAAGCCAGGCGCTGCCCCCGGCAGTGATCGCCTCGTGGTCGAGACCCGCGCCGGCTCGGCCAACCTCGCCGAAACGCAGGCGTTCATGGACGACCAGAAGCGCGTTCTGGTATTTTCGGACGCGGGGGGCACCGGGCGCAGCTACCATGCCGAGCTTTCGGCCCGGAACCGGCGGCTGCGCGTGCACTACCTGCTCGAGGCCGGCTGGAAGGCGGACACCGCCATCCAGGGCCTTGGCCGCACCCACCGCACCAACCAGGCGCAGCCGCCGCTGTTCCGTCCCATCTCCACCAATGTGAAGGCCGAGAAGCGCTTCCTCTCGACCATCGCCCGCCGCCTCGACACGTTGGGCGCCATCACCCGGGGTCAGCGGCAGACCGGCGGTCAGGGCCTGTTCCGGCCCGAGGACAATCTCGAAAGCCACTATGCCCGCGACGCCCTGCGCCAGCTTTACATGGTCATCGTGCGCGGCAAGGTCGAGGGATGCTCGCTCGAACGCTTCGAGTCCGCTACCGGCCTCAAGCTGATGGACGACACCGGGATCAAGGATGAACTGCCGCCCATCACCACCTTCCTCAACCGCATGCTGGCGCTCACCATCGAATTGCAGAGCATACTGTTCGAGGCCTTCGAGCAATTGCTCGCTGCGCGCATCGAGGGCGCCATCGCGTCGGGCACCTATGACGCCGGGCTGGAGACGCTACGGGCGGAGAGCTTCGTCGTCACCGGCCGGGAGGTGATCCACACCCATCCGCGCACCGGCGCCGAAACCCGCCTGCTGACCATCACCGAGCGCCAGCGCAACCGGCCAGTCACGCTCGATGCCGCGTTCGACCACCTCCGCGACCCGCGCGCCACGCTGCTGGTCAACCAGCAGTCGGGCCGCGCCGCCGTTCAGATCCCGACCACCAGCGTCATGCTCGATGATGGCGAGATCGAGCGGCGCGTCCGCCTGATCCGGCCGATGGAGGCCCACAATCTGCCGCTCAAGGCAATGGCCGAAACCCGCTGGGCCGAGGCCGATCGCCACGTCTTCTCGTCGGCCTGGCAGGCCGAAATCGCCGAGGTGCCGGAAATTTCCGACAATGTCCTCGACATGGTGACCGGGCTGCTGCTCCCCATCTGGCGGCGCCTGCCCAACGAGACGACGCGGGTCTATCGCCTGCAGACCGATGCTGGCGAGCTCATCATCGGCCGCCGCGTCTCGCCGGCCTGGGCGGCCAATGCCATGGCGACGGGCGCCCCTTCGCTCACGCCCGAACAGGCCTTCGCGGCATTGGTGGACGGGCGCACCATCCTCGACCTCGCCGAGGGGCTGCAACTCCGCCGCGTCCGCGTCATGGGGGCCTGGCGCATCGAGTTGACCGGCTTCACCGACACGATGCGCGAACGGCTCGCCGCCTACGGGCTCTTCCACGAGATCATTTCGTGGAAACTCAGGATGTTCGTGCCGATCGACGCCGGCGGCATCGCCGTGCTGGATCGCGTGCTCGGACGCTGGCCGGTCGCGCGCGTCAGCGAGCGGGAGACCGCATGATGCCGATGATTCCGCGCCACGATGCCGCCGAACTCGCGCACCGTCTCGGCGAACATGCCGAGGCGGTGTGCCGACACTATCTTTCCAACGGACGTCGCTCCGGCAATTACTGGCAGGTCGGTGATGTCCGCAATGCATCGGGGCGCTCGATGTTCGTCCGGCTTCGCCACTCGCCAAAAGGACCACCGGGTAAATGGACGGACGCCGCGACCGGAGAGCACGGCGATCTGCTCGACATCATCCGCCAGAGCATGGGTCTCGTCGACTTCAAGGCCGTCGCCGACGAAGCCAGAACCTTCCTGGCCATGCCCCGACCGGAGCCGGAACGGCGTTCTTCGCGCCCCGGCGCGACAACGGTCCCGACCGGATCGCCGGAAGCCTCGCGGCGGCTCTTCGCCATGTCGCAACCGATCCCCGGCACGCTCGTAGAATCGTATCTGCGGGGACGCGGCATTACGATTTTGCACGGAACCGGATCACTCCGCTTCCATCCGCGCTGCTACTATCGGCCAGAGGACCACGGGCCGACCGAGACCTGGCCGGCCATGATCGCCGCGGTCACCGATCTGAGCGGACATCTGACCGGCGCGCACCGCACCTGGCTCGACCCTGATGGGAACGGCAAGGCGCCGCTCGACACGCCACGACGCGCCATGGGCGACCTCCTCGGTCACGCCGTCCGCTTCGGCATTGCCGGCAGCGTCATGGCAGCGGGCGAAGGCATCGAAACGACGCTGTCGCTGAGATGCGCCTTGCCCGACATGGCCATGGCGGCGGCGCTCTCGGCGGCCCATCTCGGGGCAATTCTGTTCCCACCGACCTTGCACCGGCTCTATGTCATCCGCGACAACGATCCGGCCGGCGACTCCGCCCGTGACAGGCTCGCCGAACGCGCACGCGCGGCCGGGATCGAGGCGATCGTGCTGTCGCCCGAGCTCGAGGACTTCAACGACGATCTCCGCCACTTCGGCCTCGACGCACTTCGGGCAGCAATCGCGGAGCAGCTCGTGCGCCAGGATCGGCTGCGCTATCTGAAACGGGCGGCATGAGCCGGGAGGGGACGAGGGCGACGTCCGGGGCCGCCCGAATCGCTTGTGGACCGCGCCGGAAGAGAGCCGCGACCCGGCCTTCGAGAGGGCGATCGCGCCCACAAACGGGCCGGCCAGGCAATGGCGGCGGCCGACTATTTTCCGGCGGCGCGCAATGCTGGCGACAGTCACCGATCAGTAGGAACGCCTTTCCATCGCGAGGCAAAATAGCCGGCCTCTGCCATCCTTCGCTGTCGCTCCGGCCCTCCGCTTCGCTCCGGGTGCCCGGCCGTCCCGCTTGTGGGCTTTCGTCGCCATGAAGGCCGCGAGGGTCGCGGTCCAGCCGACGGGAGATCCCCATGAGCGAGCACGACGACATCGAACCGCAGCACGCATCGTCCCCGACCGACCACGTCCTCACCGAACTGCAGCTCTATGGCTGGCGCCCCTACAACGACGAGCCCGATCCGCGACCGCTGCCCGACGGCGACCACGTGGCCGGCGCTGTGGCCGACATCTTCGACGCCCTCATCGCCACCCTGGCCGATACGCGCCTCGAACACGATCTCGACGACCTGCTCTGGTCGGTCACCAATGTCTTCCACCGCGCCGTCCTCAGAATCGAACGCCAACTGGACGACAATGAGCAGGCCCAACGCCGGCTGCAGCGCGAACAGGACGGCACCGAGATCAAGGCGGTCGAACTCGAGACCCTCACCGCCCAAGGCCAGACCATACTCGAACGGCGGGATGCCTTCGAGCTCATGCGCGACAAGTCCGCTGACCGCTACGAGCAGCACACCGGCTCGGCCTGGCGACCACGCTCAGGGTCGATGGTCAATCACCGGCATCTGACCGCCGCCCTAGTCGACAGTCGCGATTTCCTCGCGGCAAGGCGCAAGGCCGACAACGAGGTGATGCTTCCGACCGGTCCGAAGATCGCCCTGACGGGCGGCCTCGACTTCAACGATCACCATCTGGTCTGGGACGTGCTCGACAAGGTTCGCGCCAAACACCCCGACATGGTGCTGATCCACGGCAAGTCGCCCAAAGGCGCAGAACTCATTGCCGCCAAGTGGGCCGACAACCGCAAGGTGCCGCAGATCGGCTTCGCGCCGGACTGGGAGAAGCACGGCCGGGCCGCACCATTCAAGCGCAACGACGCGATGCTCGACATCCTGCCGATCGGCGTCATCGTCTTCCCCGGCACCGGCATCCAGGACAATTTCGCCGACAAGGCGAAAAAGCTCGGCATCAATGCCTACGATTTCCGCAAGCGGGGCGGCGCGTGAGCGCCGCCCTTAATCGCCAGCAGAACGGTCGACCAGGCAATCCCGCCCGGTCCAGCATGCCGCCATGCCCGCAACGTGTTTTGCTGCCCGCATCGGCCAGACTCTGCTATAGTCTCACTCGCGCCGTGGAGGTGGTGGTTGGCGCGACCCGGCTCAATCGTGCACGGAGACCACCACCATGATCATCCTCGCCATTATCGCTACGCTTGCCGGCATCGCCGCGCTTTGCTGGCTGCTCTTCAACCTCGCGGTCTTCGCCCTGCCGCTCTTCGCTGGCGTTGCCGTCGGTACCTGGGCGCACGAGACTGGGGCTGGCATTCCGGGTGCCGTCATTGTCGGCGCAATCTCGGCCGCACTGACCTTCGGCCTGTTCCAACTCCTGCTCCTTGTCGCGCGACCCGCCTGGGTCAAGCTGCTCGTGATCCTCGCCTTCGTCGCGCCGGCGGCGATCGCCGGCTATCACGCCACCTTCGGCATCGTGAAGCTCACCATGCCGTCGGACACCTGGCAGCTCGTCCTCTCCATCGTGGGCGCGGCAGCGGTCGGCCTCACGGCGTTCATGCGCCTCACCATGATGACCCCGCCCCGGCCAGCCGGACAGGGTGTCGCAAGAGCCTCATGACCGCGGTGACAGTTCGCGCAGGACCAGACGAGGCAAGCCTTTTCAGGTTCCGCACGCCCTGACCGCGCCGGCTCTGGGGCGGGCGCCCCGTCACGTCGGAAGTTCGATCGTGGGGCCGGCACCAGCACCTCCGGGCCTCACATGGCGGCAGCACCGGTCATGACCCCCGCCAACAGCAGAGCTGAAACCTGGAGTCCCTCGCGCCGGGTGACGGGCACGGAGACGCGGACGTCAGGCTGAAGCCGGGAGGACGGCGATCGCCGTGAAAACGCGGTGGCGGACTTGTCGAGGTTCGGACGACGGCAGCCACATTCTCCGTGATTGGCTCTTCCCCGTTGTCCGCTCCAATACGGTCTCTCTCTTGGCTTGATCTGGCCGAAGGCCGGCGTCGCCTCGCCCGGC
Source organism: Mesorhizobium sp. M5C.F.Cr.IN.023.01.1.1 (assembly GCF_003997585.1). Classification (NCBI taxonomy): domain Bacteria; kingdom Pseudomonadati; phylum Pseudomonadota; class Alphaproteobacteria; order Hyphomicrobiales; family Phyllobacteriaceae; genus Mesorhizobium; species Mesorhizobium sp. M5C.F.Cr.IN.023.01.1.1. The sequence continues at coordinate 68,067 of NZ_RZSU01000013.1, forward strand.
TATGCTTCAACGGCGTCTCCAGACTTTCTTCCCCTGCCGACTGACGCCGGCATTCCTCGCGAGGCAAGATAGTCCTCCACCGCCATCCGCCGCTTCGCTCTGGCCCCCATGGGTGAAGCGCCGGTCGCCTTCGGCCGGCCGATCGCCATCGAGACCGCAATGGTGCGGGCTCGAGCAAGAAAACCACGGAGAACTAAAATGGCTACCATCGGCACCTTCAAGCAGACCGGCAACAACGAGTTCACCGGCGAGATCGTCACCCTCTCGCTCCAGGCCAAGAACGTCCGCGTCACCCCTGACACCCGCGCCAGCGGCGAGAACGCCCCCAGCCACCGCGTCTACGTCGGCCGGGTCGAGATCGGGGCAGCCTGGGCCAAGCGCTCCAACGAAGGCCGCGACTACCTGGGCCTCAAGCTCGATGATCCCTCTTTCACGAGCCCCATCTACGCCAACCTGGTCAGCGACGAGAACGGCGAAGGCTACAGCCTCATCTGGTCCCGCCCGAGCCGCCGCAACGGGGACTGAGGCTCCTCTCACCCCGCCCGGCTGGTCCGGGCGGGGCCTTTCGGTGTTCGAAGCGACCGAATCAGCCGCACAGGCGCGGCCGTCCGGATGGTTCTCGCAGCGACGATTCTGGATGGTAATCAGCCAAAGTCCGACTATTATAGTCGTAGTTCTGGCTTCTGCGCAGCGTGTTGTGGCGGTGATCGGATTCATGATCACCGCCCGTCAATCACGGGCCGCACGAGCGTTGCTTGGCTGGAACCAGGAAACGCTTGCAGAGAGGGCCCGGGTATCCTTGACAGCCTTGAAACGTCTCGAATCGGAGAGCGAGCTGCGCGTGTACGAATCTACCCGCGATCAGGTGCGCCGCGCCCTGGAAGCCAATGGCATCGTCCTGCTCACGACGGACAGGGGAGAAGGCGTGATGGTCATGCGCGGCGCGATCGCAGAGGATCGAAACAAGCGCCCGTGAAGCTTGATGGCGCAGTCGCCACCACGAACGTCGCCGGTGCAAGGCCGTGCGACAGCGCTGTGATCGTACTAGAATTGCGGCAGTCACGAACAGACACCTTCCACATCCCACCCGATCATAGGTATATTCTTCGTTGGGGGCGATGATGACAAAGCCAGACTTTCTAGACGAGCCGCCGGTCCGTGCGGAGCTCACGGACTATGACCGGGAGCATATGAAGCTCTATATGCGCGTGCTCGACGCGGCGGCCGACGGCGCCGATTGGCGCGAAGCGGTCGCCGTGATCTTCGGTATCGATCCGGACGCCGATCCTGTGCGCGCCCGACGCGTCGCCGACAGCCATCTTGCCCGCGCCCGCTGGATGACAGAACACGGCTACCGTCAACTCCTCCGCGAAGGGCGCGAATAAACAAAGGCGATGCGCTCGGGGCATCACTTGGCGCTTCTTTAAACTCTTCCCAAGCCGTCAGCTTTCGGGAACGCTGCCACCCCACGTTGCGGCACGAGGAACCACGATGACGCCTGACACGTCCCCTTGGCGCTCTTCGGAGACATACAACTATCTGGACGATCTCGACTCTCCTGATCTCGCCTGGGAATGGCTCAGGCGCAATCCCGACTATCAGAAGGACTATGCGGAGGCCGACAGGCCTTCCCTGCAGCGCGAACTCCATCGGAAGTGGGGATTGCAATTTTTTCGTCCCGCCGTCGCTGAATGCTGGCGAGGGTCCGGTGCTCTGGTCCGCCGAAGCGGATACGAGCGCCGTGCTGCTCACGCACGCGCCAACCATCCTGCCGGCGGCCGACAATCTCTTCCCCGAGTTGCGCGAAACCTCCGCACGCTCGGACGAGCAAGGCGTGCATTTCCTGCTCACGGCCGGCGGACAGACCGTTCGGTTGCTCAGGCTGACGGGGATTCCGGCCGATACACCCGTTGCGGCGCTCGTGCCGCTTGATGCCGACGGTTTCGACAGGATCGAAGGGATCGACCGCCTGCTGCGCGTTTTGCAGGGCCGACCGGTTCGTGACGATCGCCGGTTGACGCGCCAAAAGAGACGTCGTCACCGCCATATGCTGCAGGCCACCGATGGGCGCATGAACGGCGCAACCTACCGCGACATCGCCGGCGTCATCTTCGGCGTCGACCGCGCCGCGTCCGAGCCCTGGAAAACCTCGGCGTTACGCGATACCACCTCCGCCCTGGTCAAAGACGGGCTGGCGATGATCGCCGGCGGCTATCGTGCTCTCCTTCGCCATCGCCGCCGGGCCTGATCCCCGTCGCGCCGGGGGGTGAGAATTAGCGTCGCCCAACTTCCCCCTCCCTCCACACCAGCAATCTTCGCCACCGTGGTCCCCGTTCGCCGCTGAGAACCAGCGGCCACCCGGAACCCCACGGAGGCCCGATCGATGCGACCCGACCTGTCCGCTGTCCCGCCACGCTTTCTTCGCACCAAGGAAGCCGCTGAATTCTTGAGCCTGTCCGCCCGCACGCTCGAAAAGCATCGCACCTATGGGACCGGGCCCGCCTACCGAAAGCTCGGCGGGCGCGTCGTCTACGCGATCGACGATCTCCAGGCCTGGGCCAACCGCGGCGCCGTCACGTCGACCTCCGACCCACGCGGCGCCGTCCTGCCCGCCAAGCGTCACACGCCCGCGCCGCCCGCTCACACCAGCCGCTTCGCGCGCTGATCCCTGAATGACGGCGCGGCGGCATGCCCCTTCGGAGCGCGGACAGCTCGATCTGTTCCGAGCGCTCCCTGGCAGCTTCGCGCCGCGAGATGCGCAGGACCTCATGGCTTACCCGTTCTTCTCCCTCTCCAAGACGCACCGCGTCGCGCCGATCGATTTTTGCGCCGGCGATATCTCGATCCGCGTCGAAGCCGTTCCCGATCACGGGATGGCGACCATCTGGGACGCCGACATCCTGATCTGGGCGGCCAGCCAAATCGTCGAGGCGCGCGACGCCAGGCTACGCACTTCGCGGCTGATGGCCGCCACACCGTATGAAATCCTAACCTTCGTCGGCCGAGGAACGTCCTTGCGCGACTATCAGCGCCTGAAGGCAGCGCTCGATCGCCTTCAGTCGACGACCGTCTGCACCTCGATCCGCCAGCCGGCCGAGGGCCGCCGCCATCGCTTTTCTTGGATCAACGAGTGGCAGGAGCGCACGGATCGCCAGGGCAGACCCGCCGGCATCGAGCTCATCGTTCCGGACTGGTTTTACCAGGCCGTTCTCGACGACGCGCTGGTTCTCACCATCGACCGGACCTATTTCGACCTGACGGGCGGGATCGACCGCTGGCTCTATCGGCTCGTGCGCAAGCACGGCGGTCGCCAGCAGGACGGTTGGCGCTTCGACTTTCGCCACCTTCACCAGAAGTCCGGCAGCCTGTCGCCGTTCAAGCGCTTCGCCTTCGAACTGCGCGACATCATTCGCCGCCAGCCACTGCCCGGCTACACGCTGTCGCTGGAGGTCGAGATCGGCGGGCGCGTGCTGCTCGCCTTCGAGCCGGCCTGTGGACAGTTTGTGGAAGGCCTCGTGCTATCGGGAACCCGCGCTCACGTGCTATCGGGAACCGGAGGCTCGTGCTATCGGGAACCGAAACGACCCTCAAGCCCAAGAAAATCAACAGAAAATCGCTCCCTTAACTTAGACTCTAACAGAGAGTCTAACCTTAAGAGGCGCGCGCGCGATGTGAACAACATCCAAAGCGGGCATCGGAACAGACCCGAAGCGCCTGCCGATCGCGCTATCCCTGATACGACTTTCCGCAATTCCGCTTCTACGACGGACGATACGTCCGATGCGCCGAACCTGCCCCTGGGCCGCAAGCCGGGAGGGGCAAGATGATCGTCGCGCTGCTCAACCAGAAAGGCGGCGTCGGCAAGACGACGCTCGCGCTCAATCTTGCCGGCGAGTTCGCGAGACGCGGCAAGCGCGTGAACCTGATCGACGCCGACCCGCAGGGATCGGCACTCGACTGGTCGCAGCAGCGCGGTCGCGAGGGACTGCCGCGCGCGTTCGGCGTCGTCGGCCTGGCGCGCGACACGCTGCATCGCGAAGCGCCGGAGCTGGCCCGCGATGCCGATCACGTCGTCATCGACGGGCCGCCGCGTGTCGCCGGCCTGATGCGCTCCGCACTGCTCGCCGCCGACCTGCTGCTGATCCCGGTGCAGCCATCTCCGTTCGACGGCTGGGCGTCGGCCGAGATGCTGGCCCTTCTCGCGGAAGCGCGCATCTACCGGCCCCAGCTCGTCGCGCGCTTTGTGCTCAATCGCTGCGGCGCACGCACCGTCATTGCCCGCGAGACGGCAGAGACGCTAGCCGACCACGATCCGCCGGTGCTCGCCACCACCATCGGCCAGCGCGTCGTCTTCGCAGACGCCGCGCAGTCCGGCCGGCTGGCTTCCGAGATCGATGACGACAGCCCGGCGGCGCGAGAGATCTCGGCGCTGGCGGCCGAGGTCGCGCGGCTGGCCATCGGCGGGATAGCGCAATGACGGCGGTCTCCGAGATCGTGCCGGTCGGCGGCTGGTTTGCCGGATCGGGCCCAAGCGGCGATGCCTGCCGACTGTCCAGCCGCCGTTATCTCTGCTGCAAGATCGATGCCGCCATAGCGGAGCGCGCCCGCGCTCGCATCGCCTCCGTGCTGCCGTTCCATGAGGGAGGCGGCGCATGACGGACCGCACCGACAAGCGCCGCTTCGCATCCCGCCCCGGCGGTCCAGAAAGCTGGATAAAGGCGGCCGAGACGCAGGCGAACAGCAAGGCCGGTGACAATGCGTTCACCGCCCGCCTGACCGTCGACATCACGCCCGAGCTGCGCGGGCGCATCAAGGTCGCGGCGTTCCGGCGCGGCGTGACCGTTGCCGACATGCTGCGCGACCTGCTCGCACGCGAATTCCCGCTCATCGATGGAGACGCCACATGACCAGCCACGCGGCACGGCGTCTACATCCGGGCGGACCGGCGCCATTCACGACGCTCGTCGAGCTGACCTGGCGCCGCCAAGTCGAGCATTGGATCAGGTTCGGCCGCAAGAGCTACGGACAGGTCCTCGACCGCCACCGCAGCATCGCCGGCTTCGCGCCGAACAGCATCTTCGCCTTTGTTCGCTGGGCCGCCAACGACTACGGCACGATCGTCTCGCGCATCGACATCGTGCGCGCCATCGGACGCGGCGAGCCGTTCCAGACCCTGCCGTTCGTCCGCCCCGGCGGCGAGATTCTGCTGAAGGCCGAGAACTGGCCGACCGTCGAGCGCGTGCTTCAGCATATCGATGCGATCGAGGCTCACGGCATCGATCCTGCCGACGTCGACCCGGCCCACTGGCGGCATGTCCACAATCGTCTTCGCACCGGCGAGGTGCCTTCTTCCTACACACCGTCGCGGCACGAAGCCTGGCTGAAGCGCCGGAGGACCGGCCCATGACGCGCCTCGGCCTCGTCACCGCGACCGCGCTCGCAGCGATCGGCGTCGGTTATCCCGGCCTCGCGCCGATGCCGACCAAGCTGATCTGGAACGCATCGGCCAGCGCGCCGATCGGCCTCTACACGGTCGCGCCGGCCGACCGTCTCGACGTGCCTGAACTGGTCGCCGTCGACCCGCCGGAGGTGCTGGCGACTTTCCTCGACGCGCGCGGCCATGTCCCCGAAGGCGTGCCGTTGATGAAACGGGTTCTCGCGGTTGGCGGGCAGACAGTCTGTCGGAGCGGTCCCGTCGTCACGGTCGACGGCATCGAGGTGGGAGCGGCGCTCGAACGCGATCGCGCCGGCCGTGACCTGCCAGTCTGGCAGGGCTGCGAGCGGATCCCTAGCGGCGCGGTGTTCCTGATGAACTGGCAGGTCCGCGACAGCCTCGACGGACGCTACTTCGGCCTGACCTCCACCGATCGGATCATCGGCCGTGCGGTCCCCCTGTGGACCGACGAGGACGGCGACGGGCGGTTCCAATGGCGCGCGACAACGCGGTGAACGCGCGCCGATCGCGTGCCGTCGCCCGGCGCGCATCAAATCCACCGCACTGACAAGGAGCCTAGCCATGCCGCAGATCGGTCATTTTACACGCACTCAATCCGGATATTCCGGGCGCGTTCGCACACTCTCGCTCGACTTCAAACTGACGTTTGTCCCGGCCGAGAATGCAGACGTCGAGAATGCGCCAGCCTACCGCATCCATCTCGACGACGAGGACGGTCCGGAAGTCGGAGCAGGCTGGAAACATACCGGCGATCGCGCCGGCGCGTTCATTTCCGTCGTGCTCGACGACCCTGCCTTTACGCATCCCGTTCGCGCCCGCTTGTTCCAGTCGGATAAAGACGGCCGCGACTGGGGCCTGCACTGGACACGCCAGAAGAAGCGCGAGGAGCAGGAATAGCCATGCCACATTCCTGCGTCGATCCTGTCTTCCGGAGGTGCGGCGACCGACGCCGCACCGTCCTCCTTCTCCTTTCCGGCCTTGCCTTCGCGACGGCCGCGCCGTCTCCGACCTTGGCCCAGGTGGCGGTCCCGGTCCGCGTGACTGACACGCATCCGCATGCCGTCCACATTGCCGCCGCATCGCGCCGGTTCGGCATTCCCACGGCGTGGATCGTCGCCGTGATGCGTGCCGAAAGTGCCGGCGATGTGCGCGCGGTGTCATCGGCCGGCGCGATGGGGTTGATGCAGGTCATGCCCGGCACATGGGCGGAGCTTCGCGTCCGTTACAGGCTCGGGCGCAATCCTTATGATCCCCACGACAACATCCTCGCCGGCACCGCCTACCTGCGCGAGATGTGGGACCGCTACCGCAACGTTGCTGCGATGCTCGCCGCCTACAATGCCGGTCCGGCACGTTACGACGAGCACCGCGCCACGGGCCGCCCGCTGCCGGCCGAGACGCGCGCCTATGTCGCTTTGCTCGCGCCCGTGCTGCGCGGTGAGCGTCCGTCGACGATCGCATCGGCGGTCGGCAAGCCGCTCGACTGGCGCGAGTCGGCGGTCTTCGTCATGCGCGACGGCGACGCATCCAGCGTCGATGTGCTGCGATCGCATGACTCCCATTCATTTCTTCCGGCGACATCGAAGGCACTTCCTACGCCGGCGTCGCAGGAACTGTTCGTCACGCGCGGCGCCAAGGGAGCCGTCCAATGACCGGCTCCGCAGTAAATCGCGTCCTGTCGTGCTCCAGCGTATCACCGAGGACGCAGAGGGTGGTGCCAGGCACCACAACCGTCCGATGGCGAGATAAAAAGGCGCAACGTGCGCTTCGGTCGGGTGGTTGTTTTTGCTGGGTTTTCCGGGGCGCTCCGCACGTTGCAGCCATTCTGCGCACCGTGCGCAAACAGCTCATCTCTTTGATTTCTGGACGTATTTTGCACGTCGTGGGGCAGCGCCATGGCCGATGAGCGCGAGTTTCGCATCCGTCCGGGGCGCATTCGTTCGACCCGCGCGCAGCAGGCGCGGCCCTTCATCGCGCAGGCACTGGCAGCGGCGCGGAAGGCCGGCGGTCGCGTGTCCCGCTCCGGCAAGATCGCGCCCGGCAACCGCTCGCGTTTCGGCCGCGGTCAGCGCGCCAGCATCCAGGCTAATCGCCTCCTGACCGGCCGCTCGCGCATCGTCGTCATCAAGACCCGCGTCGTCCGCCACACGGCGCGCTCCGCCCCGCTCGGCGCGCACCTCAATTATTTGCGCCGGGACGGCGTGACCCGCGATGGGGAGAAGGCCAGGATGTTCGGGCCGAAGAGCGAAGAGATGGACGCGCGTACCTTCGCAGAGCGCTGCGAGAGCGACCGGCATCATTTCCGCTTCATCGTCTCGCCCGAGGACGCTACCGACATGGCCGATCTCAAGGCACACGCCCGCGAACTGATGGGCCAGATGGAAGGGGACCTCGGCACCAAGCTCGACTGGGTCGGCGTCGCCCATTGGAACACCGACAACCCCCATATCCACATCATCCTGCGCGGCCGCACCGACGACAGCCAGGACCTCGTCATCTCCCGCGACTACATCAAGGAAGGCATGCGCGCCAGGGCGCAGGATCTTGTCACGCAGGAGCTTGGCCCACGGACCGATCTCGACATCCACCGCGATCTGGAACGTCAGGTCGAAGCCGAGCGCTGGACCCAACTCGATCGCCAGCTTGTCCGAGACGGAGGCAAGGCCGGTATCATCGATCTCGCACCGCTTCCTGACCGTCGGCCTGATGAATTCCATGCGCTGAAGGTCGGGCGGCTGCGGACCCTCGAAATTCTTGGGCTGGCCGGACAGGTCGGCCCGGCTCAGTGGTTCATCAAGGAAGAGGCGGAGAAAGTCCTTCGTGAGCTGGGCGAGCGCGGCGACATCATCAAGCGTATGCATCGCGCTCTCACCGAACGCGGCATCGATCGTGGGTCGACCAGTTATGTCCTCGCGGCCGAGGGCCTCGACGTGCCCGTCATCGGACGGCTGGTCGAGCGCGGACTCGATGACGAGCTGAGGGGCACGGCCTATGCCCTAGTCGACGGGGTTGACGGCCGCGCGCATCATATCAAGCTGCCTCATCTCGACGCCGCTGGCGACGGCCCGTCGGGCTCGATCGTTGAGCTGCGCACTTATGAGGACGCGCGTGGCGAGCGCCGCGTTGCGATCGCCGTCCGCTCCGACCTCGACATCCACGCACAGGTGAACGCCGCCGGAGCGACATGGCTCGACTGGCAGGCGGTGACGCGTGAGCCGATCGCGCTCTCTGAGGGCGGCTTCGGCGCCGAGGTGCGACAGGCAATGGAACAGCGCGCCGACCATCTGATCGCGGAAGGTCTCGCGGAGCGGCAAGGCCAGCGCGTCGTCTTCGCGCGCCGCCTTCTCGACACCTTGCGCGATCGGGAAGTCGGGGCGCTCGGTGAGAAGCTCGCCGGAGAAACCGGCCTGCCGTTCAATCGCGCCGGCAGCGGCGAGTTTGTCGCCGGCACCTATCGACAACGCTTCGCGCTTGCCACCGGCCGCTTCGCCATGATCGACGACGGTCTCGGCTTCCAGCTCGTTCCCTGGTCGCCCTCCCTCGAAAAGCAGCTCGGTCGACACGTCTCCGGTGTCGCCCGCGACAGCGGCGGCGTCGATTGGGATTTCGGCCGCAAGCGGGGGCTCGGCCTCTGAACCTTAGGAAAGGAACCTGCGATGTCCGCGACCAAGATCCTGTGGGGACAGATCACCGCCGTCTTTTTGATCGTCCTATGCACTACATGGGGCGCGACACAGTATGTCGCGTGGAGTCTTGGGTTTCAGGCGCAGCTTGGTCCGCCCTGGTTCGCGGTCGCGGGCTGGCCCGTCTACTATCCGCCTGCCATCTTCTGGTGGTGGTATTTCTACGAGGCTTATGCGCCCGACATATTCGTGGAAGGCGGATTGATCGCAGCGTCTGGCGGCTTCATCGCCATCGCCGTGGCCATCGGCATGTCGGTCTGGCGGGCGCGGGAAGCAAAGCATGCCGCCACTTATGGCTCGGCGCGCTGGGCCGACAAGGCCGAGATCAAGGCGGTCGGCCTGCTCGATCCAGACGGTGTGGTACTCGGACGTTTCGAACGGAATTATCTTCGCCATGACGGTCCGGAGCATGTGCTGTGCTTCGCGCCGACCCGTTCCGGAAAGGGCGTCGGGCTGGTCATTCCCTCGCTCCTGACCTGGCCGGGTTCGGCGATCGTTCACGATATTAAGGGCGAGAACTGGCAGCTCACTTCCGGCTTCCGCGCGCGCCACGGCCGGGCGTTGCTGTTCGACCCGACGAATCCGAAGTCGTCGGCCTACAATCCGCTGCTCGAGGTTCGCCGCGGTGAGTGGGAGGTACGCGACGTCCAGAACATCGCCGACATCCTGGTTGATCCCGAAGGGTCCTTGGACAAAAGGAATCATTGGGAAAAGACCAGCCATAGCCTCTTGGTCGGCGCGATCCTGCACGTCCTCTACGCCGAGCCCAACAAGACTCTGGCCGGCGTCGCCAATTTCCTGTCCGATCCGAACCGGCCGGTCGAATCCACGCTGCGCGCCATGATGAAGACCGCGCATCTGGGCGAAGCCGGTCCGAATCCCGTTATCGCGAGTGCTGCGCGCGAGTTGCTGAACAAATCCGACAACGAACGTTCGGGCGTGCTCTCCACCGCCATGTCCTTCCTCGGCCTCTATCGCGATCCCGTCGTCGCCGAGGTCACTCGGCGCTGTGATTGGCGGATCAGAGACATCGTGGGCGGCGAGCAGCCGGCGACGCTCTATCTCGTCGTGCCGCCGTCCGACATCAACCGGACCAAGCCGCTGATCCGATTGCTGCTGAACCAGATTGGCCGACGCCTGACCGAAGATCTCCAGGCCAGCCGCGGCAGGCATCGGCTGTTGCTCATGCTCGATGAGTTTCCAGCATTGGGCCGCCTCGACTTCTTCGAGACCGCCTTGGCGTTCATGGCCGGGTACGGCTTGAAGTCGTTCCTGATCGCGCAGAGCCTCAACCAGATCGAAAAGGCCTACGGGCCGAACAACTCGATCCTCGACAATTGCCATGTCCGCGTCAGCTTTGCCACCAACGACGAGCGGACGGCGAAACGCGTCTCCGATGCGCTCGGCACCGCGACCGAGATGCGGGCCATGAAGAACTATGCCGGCCACCGGCTGTCGCCGTGGCTGGGGCATCTGATGGTATCGCGACAGGAGACCGCCCGCGCGCTGCTGACGCAGGGAGAAGTGATGCAGCTTCCGCCGACCGACGAGATCGTCATGGTAACGGGTATTCCGCCGATCCGGGCAAAGAAGGCGCGCTACTATGAGGATACCCGGTTCAAGGAACGCATCCTGCCGCCGCCGGAACTGCGGAGCCCCGCTGAGGTCCACGTCGACGACTGGAGCAAGTTGCCGATTCCGGTCCAGTCCACTACCGCCGCAACGTCAGGCGTGCAGCAGCAGGACGACGAAGACCCGACCGAGTCCGAACGCCGGCTGCAGCCAGAGCTCAATCGCGTTAACCCGGTCGAGAAGAAGGAGCCGATCGAGAATGAATTCGAGATCGACCCCAGCGACGACGGGGATGATGACGATGCTGTGCGCAACCGTCGCCTGACCCGCCTCATGCAAGGTGTCGCGCGCCAGGTCTCGCTCGATCCGAACGACGGCATGGATCTGTGAGCGCCATGGCCGGTCGCAGAAAGAAGATCAAAATCTCCGCCTATCTCGACCCGGATGTCATGACCATGCTGGCCGACTACGCGGCTCGCCTAAACCAGCCACAGTCGATGATCGCCGAGGCCGCAATCGCGTCATTCCTGTCGCCGGATGCGGCCGAGCGACGCGAGGCGGCGATTGGCAAACGTCTCGACCAGCTCGACCGGCGCATGATGCGACTTGAACGGGACATCGGCATCTCAGTCGAGACGTTGGCGGTGTTCGTCCGCTTCTGGCTGACCACGACGCCGGCCTTGCCGGAGCCCGCCGCCCAGGCAGCGCGCGCCAAGGCGAGCGAGCGATATGAGGCCTTCATCACCGCACTCGGCCGACGCTTGGTCAAAGGGCCGAAGCTCCGGCAGGAGGTTCCCGAAGATGTTCCGGGTGAGAAGGTCGATCAATAGCGTTCGGCCGGCGACCGTGCCTCTCGTGGTGATCGGGCAACGCTCGTTATATCCTGCGCGGCGGCAACTGGGTGGGAAACGGACTGGCGGGTTTCGGGCGGCTACGTCGAGAAAGCTGACCTTCACCGAGTGAACGAGCTTTGGCGGCAACGCGCCGCATGTGGTCATGTGGCGAACTTTACCTCCGCCCGGAAGCAGGCATCGCCCGTACGTCCGCGCATAGCGAAGTTGTGCCAGAGAGCGAGGTAGCGTTCCGCCGTCTCCGGGTGTGCTCTTTTGCTGTCACTCAGTGAGTTCGATCTCAACAGGGACTTTAGGCATGATCTCGACCGCAATTGGGGTGTAAAGATCGATCTCCACCTCCCGCGAGGCCAGAGTCACGATCAAGGCATAGCGCGCCTGCTGCTCGCAGATTTCCGCCCTGTTTCTCTCTTTCCACCAGCCGCCCACGGGTTTCACGCAGATAAGATCGCGCGAGGCCAGTCTGGCACCGCTGCCGATCCATTGGTCGCAATGGATTGAACCGGCCGAAATGCTGCTTGGCCCAAACTGCCAGCCGGAGTCATTCGGACGCGCGGCGGCAGCCAATCCTGCGGGGAGTGTTTCCTCGGCATTGACGCCGGTACGAAACTGAATCTCCGTCTCCTGCGAGCGTTTGAGATCGAAACGCAATCCGAACGACTGGTACTTCTGCGGGTCGATGGCAGCCGCCCGGCCCGGATTAGGCTCGATGAAATAGGAGAGCGTCACCTTCAGAATGAAGTCGTTGTCGGCGTACTGCTCCAGAAGCGCTTTGGGCCATGGCAGCGGGTAATAGTGGCATTCATTGAAGCCCACGCTGTATGACTTCTTGCCGTCCTTGATAGTAACCTTCTTCTTGTAGGGCTGGATGGCCTGTTGCGCGACAAGCGCCAGATGCTCCTTCGCCGATGCCGTCGCGCGCTCGTAGGACGGCACGCCATAGCCGAAGCATCGGGCTAGGCGCTGTTTTTCGCGGAGGCTGTCAGTCGCCTGAAGCCGCTGCCACATTGGGTCGGTCCATTCCGCACTATGCACCATGAGCGCTCGGATGGTCTCCGGCCAGTAGTCGGGATGCTCGGCTTTCATTCGGGCGGCAAGGCGGGAGGCGAGCGCCGTGGCCGCGCTGGTCGCGGCGAAGTTCACGATGGGCAGACGGTCTGCCTCGCTGCCGGTCGTCAGCAGCTCAAGCGACGGGCAGGAAACAAGGCTCTGTCCGTTGGGCGATCTCGCCCGGTTGCCTGCCTCCATAACGATTTCGGGTTTGACAGGGGTCTTGCCCTGTACCCATGCCAGCGAATTGCGGGAATAAGGGCTTAGCTCACCCATGGGAGCCATGGGCTGATAGCCGTCCAGCCCATCATCATCAATGATCTGCTTCTGCGTATATCCGCCGACAGTCATCGCATTCCAGGCCTGCGCCGGGTCTTCAATGGGGTAGTTCTCGAAGGACTGAAGATCAGCGAAGTTCATGACGGCTGGCACATTGCCCGCCGAGATAAAGAACAGGCGGCGCGGGGCGTTCGCGTCATCACCCTCCATTCTGCCGATGGCGGCACGATCGACGGACGCGCTCCAGCTTGTACCGCGTTCGCCGGACACGTCCTCGTTGGTAATTGCCATGCAGAACACACGATCGCAATCGGGGTTCTGGATTTCGGCGAGGGCAACGGCGGTGGAGGTGATCGTACCTAACCGTGCTGGTTCGTTCGGCGGGAAGCCGTCTGCGGGCATGATGCGTACCGATTCCACCCGGTGATGAAGCGGCCTTTCGCCCTGATCCTGAAGCGCAGCGAAAAGGTCGCCATGCAGTGCCAGTCCGGCCATCTCCGTGCCGTGGCTGTCCGCCTGATTGTCGGTTGGCACCCAATCAGGATTGGCGGTGAGCAGGTCGCCTTCGGCCAGCGCGGGCTCAATGAGGACATGGGCGCGGTTGACGCCGGTATCGAGCAGGCAGACGCGGGGCGCGTCGGCACCTGGCCATGCAACGCGCTCCGCCAGATCGCCCGCCCAGTCATGCTGGTTCTCGCGCTCCTCCTCCATGAAAAAGGAAGGCGTGTCGGAGCCGCGCCGAAGCTCGGTGATGCCTTTGCAGGCGAACAGCGCCACTTCGATGTCGGCGCGGCGGGCGAAGACCGGTACAACGATCGTTTCAGGGAAGGTCAGGCGATAGTCTTCATCGGCGATCTGGCATTCGAGCTGCGCGAGCACCTGAAGCACCTCGCCCTCAAAGCCGCGCATACACCAGACTTCCCACCAGATTTGCGCTTGGGGATCGTCTGGAAGCGCAACGGGGTTGTCGGTCCAGAAGGACATCAGGCGAGCGCGCCTGATCGTCTCGATCGGCTCGACATAGGATTTATGCTGGGGCTTGTCCTTCGCGGTCAGCGGACCCGCACGATAGTCCTCCAATATTGTTTCAAGAACGGGCAGCGACTCATCGGGCACAAACAGGACGGCAGTCAGCTTTTCCGTTTCGGCGTCCCGCTTTACCGCGCCGGACAGAATGCCGGAGTTCTTTTTGTCGAGATTCTCGGCGTCGGAACCTTTGCGCAGCTCGACTTCGTAATATGCGCCATCGGATCGCTCGAAGCGTTCATCCGGCAATGGTGCCTCCACGACCTCCTGAAAGGCAGCGCGCAATTGTGCAAGGAGCATAGCGCCGTGCTCTTCGCGAACGCGCGGGGCGCTCCCGCCTCCCATGTTGCGAGGCGGTGACTTGTAGAGACTGGCCTGTCGGCGATTGGAAATGTCGAGGTGAGGCAGGACGAAATCAGGCATATCGGATTAGCCGGGCTTCGTGTTGGAGAACGCCTCCTGCATGGCGCGCCGTTCGTCCAGACGCCGGACGAGCTGGTCTGAGGTGACGATGGTGGTTTCGCTGAGGATGGCCGACTTCACGGCGTCTTCGGTCGCGCGGGTGATTTCCGCTTGGCTCAGTCCTTCGGCGGCCTTGAACAGTGACTTCCACGCAAGACGCGGTGCTTTGAAGGGGCGCAGAGCACTAAGGATGATCTGTTTCACCTGAGCCTGCGATGGCATGTCGAAGGCGAGCACAAGGTCGAAGCGGCGCAACAGCGCGTTATCGAGCAGATCGGGATGGTTCGTCGCGCAGATGATAAGGCTGTCGGTCGAGTTCTCCTCCTCCATATATTGGAGGAAGGAATTCAGGACGCGTCGCATTTCGGCCACGTCGTTTGTGGCGTTGCGCCGCCCACCGACTGCATCGAATTCATCGAAGAGATAGACGCCACGCCGTTTCACGGTTTCGTCAAAGACGAGCCGCAGCTTTGCGGCGGTTTCGCCCATGAAACGCGTTATCAGGCCTTCCAGCCGGATGACAAAAAGCGGGAGGAGGAGTTGCCCTGCCAGCGCCTCGGCGGTCATGGTCTTGCCGGAGCCGGGTGGGCCGACGAATAGGGCACGGCGATTCGGCGTCTTGCCGTGCTCGCGCAGCCAGCTCCGCTTTTGCTGCTCACGCACTAATTCATCAAGACGCGCGCGAAGCGTCTGATCCAGCACCACGTCCTTGAGGGAGTAGCGGGGTTCCCGATGCTCGATCAGCCCTTCCAACTCGCCGCGCGGCTTGGCGAACTGGATGGCGACGGGCGATTCCCTGCGCGATTTCCGTGCGATTTCAACGGCGGAGCGAAGCGCCTCGGCGCTGGAACGGCGTCCCTGCCGCGCCTCGGAGGCGGCTACCTGCAACGCGATCGAATAGAATTGCTCGTCGTTGCCCTCGGCGCGACTGTGCAACATCGCCAATATTTGTTTCGCGTTGGACAACGGTTCGAGCTTTCCAAGCCACCAGCTGTATTCTGTTCAGCGTGATGCGATCCTATATCGGAGCAGCAGAAACAAAAGGTCAACCGCGACAGCGAATCGATGGCCCACAGAATAATGATCGATACCATGGGCATTCTACGCGAGAAATGGCGCTCAAGCGCACCACCGTCGCCTGAATGTCCGCCGATCCGAGTGGCAGCAATTTGAGTTCTGCAGCCTCAAGCTGACGGTCCGCTTCCGGCCCCGGCTCTGCCGTTTGGCGGAACTTCGGGCGGCGCCGGCAGCACTCCGAACGGCGAACAATGGGTCGAAACCGGACGCTGGAAGTCACGGGTGATCGATCCCTGATCCCGGTGGCCAAATTGCAGGCGCTTTGCATCCCGCAGACGTCGAATCAAGAAGCGTCGCAAGACGCTTTCAGTGATGACCCTCCACGGTTCAAGACAAGGCATCATCGCCGATCTCCTGTATTTGTACGCTGCGTCCCTACTACGACCGAAACTTGTTGAACGAAGCCGATTTGAGGCTCTTTTAGTCATCCCCATTCGGGGAACTGATCGTTGCGTCCCCGCTGAAACGGGGACGATATGTCGGTCACTCATCACAGGCAGGAAGCGATCCAGCGCGGCGCGCGTATGCTGCGCACTGCACTCGGCGCTGCCATTACCCGGCTGCTGGAAGAGCCGACGGTCGTTGAGGTGATGCTGAACCCGGACGGCCGCATCTGGGTGGATCGGCTGTCCGATGGGCTGGCCGACACGGGCGAAACGATGACGGCCGCCGATGGCGAGCGGATTGTGCGCCTGGTCGCGCATCACGTCGGCGCCGAGGTTCATGCGCGCCGCCCGCGCGTCTCGGCCGAGCTGCCCGAAACCGGCGAACGGTTCGAAGGCCTGTTGCCGCCCGTGGTCGCCGCACCGGCCTTCGCCATCCGCAAGCCCGCCGTCGCGGTGTTCACGCTCGACGACTATGTGACCGCCTCTATCATGACCGCCGACCAGGCGACCACGCTTCGCGCGGCGGTCCAGTCGCGCGCGAACATCCTGGTGGCCGGCGGCACCTCGACCGGCAAGACGACGCTGACCAACGCGCTGCTCGCCGAAGTGGCGAAGGGTGCGGATCGTGTCGTCATCATCGAGGACACGCGCGAGCTGCAATGCGCAGCACCCAACCTCGTCGCCATGCGGACGAAAGACGGCGTGGCGACGCTCTCCGATCTCGTCCGGTCCTCGCTCCGTCTCCGGCCCGATCGCATCCCTATCGGCGAGGTTCGCGGCGCAGAAGCCCTCGACCTTCTAAAGGCCTGGGGGACCGGACATCCGGGCGGCATCGGCACGATTCACGCTGGTTCGGCGATCGGCACGCTACGCCGCCTCGAACAGCTCATCCAGGAAGCCGTCGTGACGGTCCCGCGCGCATTGATCGCCGAGACCATCGATCTCGTCGCCGTGCTGTCCGGCCGTGGATCGCAGCGCCAGCTCGCCGAACTCGCCCGCGTCGATGGCATCGGCCCTGACGGCGACTACCGCATCACCTCAAGCACAACCAACCTCGAAGGAGACTCCATATGATCCAGCGCGCCTTGCGCATCCGCCGCCACCTCGCGACGGCCGCCGCGTTCCTGACCGTCAGCGTGATGATGGCGCCGGCCGCCTACGCGTCCGGCTCGTCGATGCCGTGGGAACAGCCCCTCGAAAAAATTCTCCAGTCGATCGAGGGGCCGGTCGCCAAGATCATCGCCGTCATCATCATCATCGTCACCGGCCTGACGCTCGCCTTCGGTGACACCTCCGGCGGCTTCCGCCGACTGATCCAGATCGTCTTCGGTTTGTCGATCGCCTTCGCGGCGTCGAGCTTCTTCCTGTCGTTCTTCTCCTTCGGCGGCGGGGCGCTCATCTGATGGCAACGGCCTTCGAGCAACTCGACGCCGTGCCAGGATTTTCAATCCCGGTCCATCGCGCGCTGACCGAGCACATCCTGCTCGGCGGAGCACCGCGTTCCATCGCCATCATGAACGGCACGATCGCCGGCGCGGTCGGCCTCGGCCTTCGGCTCTGGCTGCTCGGGCTCGTCATCTGGGCGGTCGGACACTTCGCGGCGGTGTGGGCGGCGCGACGCGATCCGCTCTTTGTGGAGGTCGGGCGCAGGCATTTGCGCATCCCCGGCCATCTGGCGGTCTGAGGGCGCGGCCATGATGAACCTTGCCGAATATCGCCGCACCGCGTCGCGCCTCGCCGACTACCTGCCCTGGGTGGCGCTCGTCGGCGAAGGCGTCGTCCTCAACAAAGACGGCAGCTTCCAGCGCACCGCGCGGTTTCGCGGTCCCGATCTCGATTCCGCCGTCGCCGCGGAACTGGTCGGCGTCGCCGGCCGCATCAACAACGCCTTCCGCCGCCTCGGTTCCGGCTGGAGCATTTTTGTTGAGGCGCAGAGGCACGAGGCCGCGACGTACCCGCAGAGCGCGTTCTCCGATCCCGCCTCGGCCATGGTCGATGCCGAGCGCAAGGCCGACTTCGAAGAAGCCGGGGCCCATTTCGAATCGAGCTATTTCCTAACCTTCCTGTATCTGCCGCCCGCGGAGGAAGCCGCGCGCGCCGAGGCTTGGCTCTATGAGGGGCGTGAACGGTCCGGCGTCGATCCGCATGAGATCCTGCGCGCATTCACCGACCGCACCGATCGTGTCCTAGCGCTGCTCGACGGCTTCCTGCCGGAATGCGACTGGCTCCATGACGCCGAGACGCTGACCTATCTCCATTCGACCGTTTCGACCAAGCGCCACCGCGTTCGTGTTCCCGAGACGCCGGTCTATCTCGATGCACATCTCGCCGACCAACCGCTGACCGGCGGGCTCGAACCGCGCCTTGGCGACCAGCACTTGCGAATCCTCACCATCGTCGGTTTCCCGACCGCGACGACGCCCGGCCTGCTCGACGATCTCAACCGGCTGGCCTTCCCGTATCGCTGGTCTACCCGCGCGATCCTGCTCGACAAGACCGACGCCACGCGACTGCTGACCAGGATCAGGCGGCAGTGGTTCGCCAAGCGCAAGTCGATCGCAGCGATCCTGAAGGAGGTGATGACCAACGAGCAATCCGTGCTCGTGGATACTGACGCCGCCAACAAAGCCGCCGATGCCGACACGGCCTTGCAGGAGCTCGGCGCGGACGTCGCCGGCATGGCCTACGTCACCGCCACGATCATCGTCTGGGATGCCGATCCGCGCCTTGCCGACGAGAAGTTGCGCCTCGCCGAGAAGGTCATCCAGGGTCGCGACTTCACCGCCATGGTCGAGACGGTCAATGCCGTCGATGCCTGGCTCGGTTCGCTGCCCGGCCATGCCTACGCCAACGTGCGGCAGCCTCCGATCAGTACTTTGAATCTCGCCCACATGATTCCCCTGAGTGCCGTGTGGGCGGGGCCGGAACGGGACGAGCACTTCGACGCGCCCCCGCTGCTTTACGGCAGAACCGAAGGCTCGACCCCGTTCCGGTTTTCTTTGCATGTCGGCGACGTCGGCCACACGCTGGTCGTCGGTCCGACAGGTGCGGGCAAGTCCGTCCTGCTCGCCCTCATGGCCCTCCAGTTCCGGCGCTACGAGCGGTCACAGGTCTTCGCCTTCGACTTCGGCGGGTCGATCCGCGCCGCCGCGCTTGCCATGGGCGGCGACTGGCACGACCTCGGCGGCGGCCTGACCGAAGGCTCCGACTCTTCCGTCTCGCTCCAGCCGCTGGCACGCATCCACGACACCTACGAGCGCGCCTGGGCCGCCGACTGGACCGTCGCGATCCTCCAGCGCGAGCGCGTGCCCGTGGCTCCCGAGGCCAAGGAGCATATCTGGACGGCGCTGACCTCGCTGGCCTCCGCGCCGGTCGAGGAACGCACCATCACGGGCCTCAGCGTGCTGCTCCAGTCGAACGACCTGAAGCAGGCATTGCGTCCGTTCTGCGTCGGCGGCCCATATGGCCGCTTGCTCGACGCCGAGACCGAGCACCTTGGCAGTTCGAACGTGCAGACGTTCGAGATCGAGGGGCTGATTGGTACAGGCGCCGCGCCGGCCGTGCTCGCCTATCTCTTTCATCGCATCGGCGACCGGCTCGACGGACGGCCGACGCTGCTCATCATCGACGAGGGCTGGCTCGCGCTGGACGACAAGGGCTTTGCCAACCAGCTCCGCGAATGGCTGAAGACGCTACGCAAGAAGAACGCCAGCGTCGTCTTCGCCACGCAGTCGCTCAGCGACATCGACAACTCGGAGATCGCGCCGGCGATCATCGAGAGCTGCCCGACGCGGCTCTTGCTGCCCAACGAGCGCGCGATCGAGCCCCAGATCACCGCGATCTACCGCCGCTTCGGCCTTAACGATCGCCAGATCGAGATCCTCGCGCGTGCGACGCCGAAGCGGGACTACTACTGCCAGAGCCGGAGGGGCAATCGCCTGTTCGAGCTCGGCCTGTCAGAAGTCGGACTCGCGCTCTGCGCCGCATCGGCAAAGTCCGACCAGACGCTGATCGCGCAGATCGTCGCCGAACACGGTCGCGAAGGTTTCCTCGCCGCCTGGCTCAACGCCCGCGGCGTGGGCTGGGCGGTCGATCTTCTACCCAACGTCCCGACGCTCATCCCCCACTCCGAAAAGGAGGTCCACACATGAACACCCGTCGCTCTCGCCTGCGCGCCTTTCTCCTCGCCGCGACCATGCTGACTCCGCTCGCCGTCGCACCGATGCTTCCGACGCAGGCCTACGCGTGGAGGATCGTCTTCGATCCCAGCAATTACGCACAGAACGTACTGACTGCTGCACGCACGCTGGAACAGATTACGCATCAGATCACCTCGCTCCAGAACGAAGCGCAGATGCTCATCAACCAGGCCCGCAACCTCGCGAGCCTGCCGTTCTCCGCGCTCCAGGAGATCCAGCAATCGGTACAGCGGACTCAGCAGCTCCTGAGCCAAGCGCAGAAAATCGCCTTCGACGTCCAGCAAATCGACCAGGCCTTCCAGCAGCAATACGGCAACGTGTCGATGTCGGCGACCGACCAGCAGCTCGTCACGGACGCCCGCACGCGCTGGCAGAACACCGTCGGCGGACTGCAGGACGCGATGCGCGTGCAAGCTGGCGTCGTCGGCAACATCGACACCAACCGCACGCAGATGTCCGAACTGGTGGGGCAGAGCCAGGGTGCGACCGGCGCGCTTCAGGCCACGCAGGCCGGCAACCAGATCCTCGCGCTCCAGTCGCAGCAGCTTTCTGACCTGGTTGGCCTGGTCGCTGCCAACGGACGGGCGAGCGCGCTCACAGAGGCCGAACGTACCGCCGCTGTCGAACAAGGACGCGAGCAGCGCCGCCGCTTCCTGACACCGGGCGGCGGCTACCAGCCGGGCAGCGCCCAGATGTTCAACAGCGGCGATTGAGGGCGGTCGGATGGATGGCGGGATGCTGGCCAGGCTGGGCGCGGTGATATTCGTCGCCGTCGCCATCACGGCGGCGGTGATCGAGCTGAGTCGCAAGGACGAGACGCCCGCGTCGTCGCCGGAGCGTCTCGTCCAGCCCGGGTACGATCCTCTGCGCGAGGGTCAGCGCCGGTGTCAGCAGCTCGGACAGAAAGCCGCCTACGATGCCGAGTGCCTGCGCGTCTGGGCCGAGACCCGTGATCGCTTCCTCGGCCGCTCTCCCGAAGGGCGATGAAGCATGGGCGGTTCTGGCGTTATCGACAATTTCCTCGGCACGTTCACGCGCTACATCGACAGCGGGTTCGGCCTGCTCGGCGGCGAAGTGGCGTTCATCGCCAGCACGCTGATCGTTATCGACGTCACGCTGGCCGCCCTGTTCTGGAGCTGGGGCGCCGACGAGGACATCATGGCGCGCCTGGTCAAGAAGACGCTGTTCGTCGGTGTCTTCGCCTACCTGATCTCCAACTGGAACAGTCTCGCGAAGATCGTCTTCGACAGCTTCGCCGGCCTCGGCCTGAAGGCTTCGGGCACGGGCTTCACCGCGCAGGACCTGATGCGCCCCGGCAAGGTGGCGCAGACCGGCCTGGACGCGGCGCGGCCGCTGCTCGAATCCATTTCCGACCTGATGGGCTGGGTCGCCTTCTTCGAGAACTTCATCCAGATCGCCTGCCTGCTCTTCGCCTGGGCGCTGGTCATCCTCGCCTTCTTCGTCGTGGCCATCCAGCTCTTCGTCACACTGATCGAGTTCAAGCTGTCGACGCTGGCGGGCTTCGTGCTGATTCCGTTCGGCCTGTTCGGCAAGACCGCCTTCATGGCTGAGCGCGTGTTGGGGAACGTCATCTCGTCCGGCATCAAGGTGCTGGTGCTCGCCGTGATCATCGGCATCGGCTCGACCCTGTTCAGCCAGTTCACGGCCGGTTTCGGGGGCGTCACGCCCACCATCGACGACGCCATGGCCGTCGTACTCGCTGCGCTGTCGTTGCTCGGCCTCGGCATCTTCGGTCCGGGCATCGCAACCGGACTTGTCGGTGGCGGCCCGCAGCTCAGCGCGGGCGCGGCTGTTGGCACCGGCCTGGCCGTTGGCGGCACCGCCATCGCCGCCGGAGGCGGCGGTATACTGGCCGCGAGAGGAGGGGCCGCGGCCCTGTCCGGCGGTGCCGCAGCCGTTCGAGGCGGCGCGACTAGGGCTGGCGCCGCATCCTCAGCCTACTCCCTCGGTTCGCTAGGGCAGTCTGGTGCTGCCGGCGCGGCATCCGGTCTCGGCGGCGTCGCCAGTGCCGCCGGGACGGGCGCCATGTCGCCGTTGCGGCGTACCGTCGGCAGCGTCAAGTCCGCCTTCTCCGAAGGGACACGCGCAGGTT